>JACQGO010000354.1 GCA_016199485.1 Betaproteobacteria bacterium | reverse complement strand
GACGCTTGCGGCGTTCGATCCCTTCGACTCCGCGGGAGCGACCGCAATGGACGATCCGGCGCGCAAAGCTTTGCAAATGGCGCACCGCTACGGGGCATTCCTTGCGGCGGCGTATCTTGCCGCGCTGGGAGCGCGCGCCCTGTGCGCCGGGGGACCTCTGCGGAACGCGGGAGCGGCGATCCTGGCGCTGGTGCTGACGCAGACGGGACTGGGGGCTCTGGAGCTGCGCCTGGGCTTCCCGCTTGCTTCGGCGGTTGCGCACAACGCCGGGGCCGCGTTGCTGCTGCTTGCGGTTACACACCTCGCGCAGCGTGCGCGACCGGCCGCGCCGCCGCCGTAACGGGAGCGTTTACCCGTTTCTCACCATTCTTCGCCGCGGCGATGGTTGGCGCACAGAAATTCGGAGATGCTTTTCAATCGAGGCTGGCGGAAGAGGCGAGTGTGTCGGCGGCGGGGCGAGCACCAGGTGGAAGACGAAGGACCCTATCGCCCGTTACCCCCGCGTGCCCTGCCAGCGGCTGAAAAGGAAGCTTGGCGGCCGGTGCGCGGCCACGAACGCGACCGTGATGGGATCGACTCCCTCGTGGAGGGCGTATTCCTCGAGCCGCACACGAACCCGCTCGCGCAAGAACCCCGGAATGCGCTGCAAGCGCGCCTCGGCTTCCGGCTCCCAGCGCACCGCGGGGCGCGCGGCGGGCGCGGGCGGTGCCTCGGGCAAGCAATCCGGCGGCTTGACATAGCGGCACTTGGAATCCTCGGCCATGAGGTCGCCGTGTTGAGTCAACGCCCGTGCGCGGCAACCGCCGCAGCTGTACCGATAATCGCACGCGCCGCATTTGCCTTGCGGCAGCTCCCGACGCAGGCGCTGCAGCACCGGGCTCTCGCTCCAGATTCGCGCGAGCGGGGTGTGGCGCAGATCACCGACAACCTCGGGAATATACGGGCAAGGCGTCACGTGCCCTTGCGGTGTGATGCGCAAATAACGCCGACCGGCGAGGCAGGCGCTCGACCAGTCGACATAATTGCCGCTGCCTTCGCCCGCATGCAACCCCTGTATCCGGCGCATGTAGGGCGCGCAGCGGGCGCGGATTTTCATTTCGGGATGTTGGCCTTGAAGCACGGCGATCTCGCACAGCGTTTCTTCGTAACTCTCCGAGGATAGGTCGGTCTGCGTTATGCCGCGGCCGGTGCACACGAGAAAAAAAATGTTAAATGCCATCGCGCCAGCCTGCATCGCGATCTCGGTGAGAGCGGGCAGGTCGCGGCGGTTTTCTTCAAACACCGTGGTGTGCACCACCATTGCAAGGTCTGCTTTGCGCACCGCCGCCATGCCGCTGCGCGCGCCGGCCCATGCGCCCGGCACCCCCCGCAGCCGATCGTGGAAGCGCGGCCCGGCTGAATCGAGGCTGATCCCCACGCCCGCGGCACCGGCGTCCCTCAGCGATTTGGCGTGTGTTATGTCAAGCAAGGTGCCGTTGGTGCCGATCACCGGCATCAGGCCGCCGTCTCTGGCTGCGGCCACGAGTTGCACCAGATCGCTGCGCAACAGCGGTTCCCCTCCGGTCAACACCAGCATTGCGCCGCGCGCTGTCCGTGCGAGCTGTCCGATGATCGCAAGACACGCCTCGGCGCTCAGCTCGTCGCGCGCCTCCGATTTCCGCTGCACGGCGTCAAGATAACAATGCGCGCACGCGAGATTGCACTGGCGCGTGACGTTCCAGGAAACGATATAGGGAATCGGGGGCGGCGTTTCGCCGGAGCGAGTCATCATGGCCGCGTCTCCGATATGGGCGCGTCAAAGGCCGGCGCTATGGGTATTCAGGCGCGCTTGGTGCGCCGTGTAAGCTTCGCGCGCAGACCCCCAATCCATCCCCGCACGGCGGCGCCGAACGACCGGCGCGACCCGCCTGGCGTCGTCCGGCGCGCGCGCAGCGCGTGCAACCCCGCGAGTTCGACTGCGGCGGCCCCTGCCGCTACCACCAGCGGCGCGACATAGGTCAACACGCCAACGGGTTGCTCCAGGCTCAGAAAATACCAGGTTGAAACAGCCTTCTCGCCGCCGCGCTCGCCTTTTGCACCGTCCCACGCCGCGAACGCCACGGGGACAGTCTGGCCGCGTGCGAAGGTGAATTTCTCCTGGGCACGCGGAACCGTGACGACCGTGTGCCACACGCCGCCCTTCCACGCCGCTCTAGCTTCGCCGTCCTGCCGGTCCCCGGCTACGGAAGCAATCGTTCCGAAACCGCGAGCCACCAGCTTTTCCACCGACCGTCGCGCTTGCAGCGCCGGATCCGCGAGGGTGTTGCCGGCGGCCCAGGAAGTCAGGAACGCTTTGTCCGCTTCCTTGTTGGCGTAATCCGTCGCCTCGGCGATCTCACCGGGACCGCGTCCCGAAAAGGGATACCAGTCGACTGCCATGTTCGGGTATTTTTCGTCGACGTCATTGTTCAACGCCGAGTGCCAATCCGATTTCCACTGGTAGATCGTGACCGGCCGGTTTGACTCGCCCATGCCGAAGAACGGAATCCCCGCCTTGGGATCCGAGGGAAATTCCACCGCGACGGCATCCCTGAACGCGCTCACCCCACCTGTCATCGCATCGCTCGCGGCGTCGCGCCACTCGAAACGAAGGGCCAGCCGATTTTCGTCGTAGAGCGCGCGCACCACGATGGCCTTCACGCCCACCTCATACGTCCGCGGCTTGACCACCGCCTGGGGCGCCAGCGGGATGTCGAGGATGTCGGCGGTTTGCCAGGCAGGATCCTCGGGATCCAGCGGCACTTGCGCAACCGGTTTCGCCAGAAGCGTCGCCTTTTGTTGAGCGTGGGCGCGGCGAGCCGGCAGGAAAAGCCAGCCCGCCAACGCGGCGAAGGGCGCGCCGAGCAGGAGCCGGCGTTGCTTCTCGAGCTTGTTCGCGTTCATGGCGTTCCTCCAAAGCCATAGCATGTCGCACAACTCGACGGCTGGCCCGCTCCCCCTTCGGGTAACGCTTGCGCCCCCTCCTCGATCACGTCCGGGCCGGCGACTTCGGCAGGTTTCAATCCCAGCGCCCGCAACTCTGCCGCAAGGAAGGACGCGAGCAGTTGGCCCAGTTCTTGGTAAAGAGTGCGGCCCGCTTTGGCGCGCAGGCGGCTCGCAAACCCGAATGCCCAACGGCAAAGATGGTTTCGCAGGAACTTGCACTGCGCTTCTCGGCACAGAGCGAGCCGTTCATCAGAATGGCCTTTCCCCAGAGCGTAAGCTTCTTTCAGGCGCAGGAAGTGCATGAACTCCAGCTCCACGCTGATATGATCCGCGCGCTCGTGCGAATCGGCGGCGAGATCCAGCCCGAAAGCCCGGTAAAAACCGGCGATGTCGGCGAGGGTGTGCGTCTTTTGAAAAATATGCGCCTGGCCGTATTCCGCTTCGTAAGGCGAACAGTCCTTGGACACCGCATGGCCAAAACATTGCGTGTACGCGCGTTCGAGCGAAGCCGCGCTCAATGCTGCAATGGAAGGCTGCAACTCGCTCAATACTTTTTCACTGGGAGCGTCAGCGAGCATTTCCGGATTCAGAGCCAGCAGGCCGTACTGTTGCCGTAACGAGGCGAACCGCGCACCGTCCGGGTATAAAAATGCGAGCGCCAGGAACGAATACACTTGGCTACGGGCCTGCAACATGGTGATCGCTTCAGCCGGGTTCATCGCGCATCCGCCTCCTAGATCGAGTTGTAGTGCTTGGCCGGACGCTCGAACCTCGGCTCTTCGACCGTGACCCGCGCCGCTTCCTTGCCGTCCTTGTCGTAGCCGATCACGGTATCGTTGTACATGTCCCATTTCTTGCCGCCGATTGTGGATTCAAAAACCTTTTTGCCTTCGACGATCTTGTACTTGAACACGATCTTTTGCGACGCGCGGAATAGTTGTAATACGGCCAGCAGTTCCCGCGACGGGCAGGAGTATTTTTCGACGGCTTCGTCGGCTCCCGGTCCGAACATCTGCCGCAAGTAAGGCCGCGGCACCCAGCGCGGGGGAATGTAGTAGCCATTAGGCTCGGTGCCGAACTGGGGATACAATGGCAACGCCACCTTTTCCACCTTGATCAGATAATAAAGCGGATTGGTGCGGTCTTCGGCCCAGCTCCCGTCCTCGCCGATGCGGACCAATCCCTGGAGCCGGATCTTCCCCACGCAGGCCGCCATGCAGCGGGTTTCCATCGGCTCACCTTCCGTGAGCGGGTCTTTGCCTTCGATGCGCGGATAGCAGGCGATGCATTTTTCGCTCACGCGGGTAGTGGAGCGGAACATGGGCTTTTTGTACGGGCACTGCGCCACGCATTTGCGATAGCCCCGGCAGCGGCTCTGGTCGATGAGCACGATGCCGTCCTCGGGCCGCTTGTAGATCGCGCCGCGCGGGCAGGCAGCGAGGCACGCCGGATAGGTACAGTGGTTGCACAGACGCTGCATGTAGAAGAACCAAGTCGCATGTTCAGGCAGCATGGCCGGCGCCAGATTATGGCTGGCGCGCAGGTCCTTCGAACCTGTAGCTGTGTCCTCGTAAAAGTTGGGAGATCGCCACTCCTCATCCGTAGGCTCATACCCCACAGCGACTTCCTCGCGCTTGTCCGCCCGGCGCGCGGCTTCAAAAATGGTCATGCCGTCGTACATCCCATATGGCGCGTTGGCGCTGGCAGCCTTGGCCGCATTCCAGGTCGCTTCGCGGTTTGTCTTCTTGTGCGCCTCGTCCAGCATCGCCAGCAGCTTCACGTCCCATGACTGCGGGTAACCGCCGTAGGGCTTGGTCTCGACGTTGTTCCACCACATGTACTCTTGGCCCTTCGAGAACGTCCAGGTGGACTTGCATGCCATGGTGCACGTTTGGCACGCAATGCAGCGGTTGATATTGAACACGAAGACAAACTGCGAACGCGGGTGCGCCTCCCGCTGTGGGTAATGCATCTTGCGGCCAAGCTGCCAGTTGTAGACATCAGGCATCGAACGGCTCCCTACAACTTGAATTCCGCGTCCATTTGTCGCGGACCTCCTGGATGAGCGAACGCACGTACGCCTCGCCCTTGTCCCGGTAGATGCGGTGAGTCGCGCGAAAACAGGGACGCGTGAACAACAGCATCAGTTGCCGCTCATCCCAACCCAAGAGCAGATATTCTTCCACCAGGCATTCGGCCATGGCGCGCAAATCGCCCCCAAGGACTTGCACGCCCACCAGCTCCATGGGATCTTCAAAGTCCGCCGGCTTCGTCATGTTTTTCCTCGTACCTTCGTCAACGCGCCCTTGAGGTAGCGGGCCATGACATCGCTCTCGTGGCCGGGGGTGTACCCCGTGTTTACCGGCTCCCATGTCCCCTTGCCGTCGCGGCCCCCCGGCTCGGCCTTCTGAATGCGTACCAGCGTTTCCTTGGGCACGGTATTCACAGCGTGGTTATCGACGTCAAAGCCGAAAACGAACCCCATGCTCCCTACCTTCTTGTGGAAGAGGCTGTCGGTCTGGTGCATGGGCGGCGCCCAGCCGCGCGTCACGCTCTGGTGAGAGCCGAAGCGGAAATTGGATTGGTAACCAGTGTCCGCGGCCAACGCCCGCCCGTCGGGCCGGGTTTCGTGGGCCTGGACGGTGCGCTCGGTGGCAATCCATGCGCTGTGCTTGGTCATGACGACGTTATACGGGTAAGCCGGGTTGTACTTCACGCGGGTGAGCAGGCGGAACGCTTTGTAGCGCGGATCCGACTGCTTCCAGCCGGCGTAAGGACGGTCCACCGGGTTCGCATCGACGTAAATGTAGTCGCCATCTTCGATGCCGAGGTCTTTGGCTGCCTGCGCGTTCATGTGGACCTGCCAGTCGCCCACGCCGGGCTGGCGTTTGTCCATGCGGTACGGGTCGCCGAAATTGGTGCTCCAGATCCAGTTCCAGTCCACGGTGGCCCAGGAGGAGTGCGTGGTGTGGCGGCTCTTCGGAGTCATGCAGAAGAAGCGGTAGCCTTGCTCCCACAGCGGATTCTTGGTTTTCTTGACTTCCTTCCATGACAACTTGTTGTTCGCCACGGCGCGCAAGTCCGCATCGAGAACTTTCTCCTCCAACATCTTCGGCGTGATCCCGTAGTTGGCGGGGCGGACATAGGGGCTGGTCGACACGATTACGTTAGGCACGTAAGGCGTCGCTTCCGGCGCCTCGCGGTGCACCACCAGGTTTTCGCCGTACTCGATCGCCTCGGGAATGTCGGTGTAGGCATTGAGCCGGCCGGTATCGGTGTAGAACGGAATGCTGTCGTGCACCTGCTCGTAAAAGGACACTCGCGGATAAGTGCGAAACAGCATCAACGCCGCCCCCGGCTCGCCGTACTTGCCCGCCATGATGTCGGCAACCGTGTAGCCTTGAGTGGTCGCCGAATTGTCGAGCACGCGCTGGATATAGACTTCCGGTTTGCCCTCCAGCATGAACTTCCAGTGATCGCGAAAACGCTTGTCGCCGGTGAGCTTGGCGAGCTTCTCCGAGACCAGCGCGAAGATCATGCCGTCGTCCTTGGAATCGTAGATGGGTTTGATTCCGCTGCCGCCCCACATCTGCAAGAACGGATTGGAACACGAGCCGCCGCATTCCAGCGTCTCGAACTCGAGCCAGGTGTTGGCCGGCAGGATGACGTCGGAATATTCGGCGGAGCCGGTCCATTCCACTTGCTGGTCGATGATCAGGTCGATCTTGGGGTTTACATTTACCAGCAGGTGGTAAATCCATTTCGCCTGGTTCATCAGGTTCGCGTTGTTGTACCACATCACCTTGGTGGGGCTCGGCATGTGGGTCTTTCCGGTGAATACCTTGCGCCCGGTGCTCGGCGTCTTGACGATGAACGGCCGGTCACCGAAACCCCAGTAGCTCATCTCCTCCCCGTGCAAGAGTTCGCGGATATTCTCCGGCCGCACCTTGCCCTTGGGGTCGAGCACCTGGTTGAACGGATTCTCTTTCACGTAAACGCCGCCCACGCCCGGGCCGGACCATGTCGAACCCTGGAACAGCGCGCCCTTGTAGTTGCCCGCCCAAGTGTGCGCTCCCGAACCGGGGACGCCGATGCTTCCCACCAGCATCAGCGGCAAGCAAACCGCGCGGTTGTGCAGCGTGGCATGGAAGTAATGGTTGATGCCTTCTCCGAAGTGAATCGCGATGGGGTAGGCCTCGCGCGGCTTGCCCTTGAAGTCCGGATCCCAGAAGCGGCGTCCGAAGTCCTTCGCCAGCCGCTCGATCAATTCCTTCGGCGCACCGCTGATCTCGCTTGCCGCATCGAGATCGTAATCGCGCAGGTGCGTTTTGTACATCTGCCACACGGTGATCGCTTCAACCTCGTCACCGCTCGCAAGCTTCACCTTTCCCTGCCATGTGAGGTCCGGGTCGATGCCCGATGATGCGAGCTTGCTTCCAACATCGTCCCGCGAGATCGCCTTGAAACTTTGCGATTTCGCGTCGCGGACCACGTAGTCGCCCAGGCGCTCGCGTTGCTCGGAGGTCATGCCATGAATCGCGAAGCTCGGGCCGCTCGAGATATCCTTGTTGCGATAATCCGCGAAGATCTCCTGCGGTTTCAGACGCTTCAGCGTGTCGGCGCGCACCAGCAGCGGAAAATCGGTGAACTGCTTGACGAAGGCTTCGTCGACCCAGCCCTTGTCCATGAGGTACTTGGTGACGCCGAGGAAGATCGCGGTGTCGGAAAGCCCGGGGCGAACCGAAATCCAGTAGTCGGCCTTGGTGGCGGCCGGGTTGTATTCCGGCGCGATCACCGCGATCCGTCCGCCGCGCTCCATGATCTCGGTAAGCCAGTGGGCTTCCGGCATCTTGTTCTCGATCAGATTCTTGCCCACCTGCACCGTGAACTTGCTGAAGCGCAGATCGTTCAAGTCGATGTCCGAAGTCTGCAAGCCGTGCACGAACGGCTGTCCGGGTGCCTGGTCGCCGCGCCAAGTGTACTCGGACCACTCCCGCGCGCCTTTGGCCTTGTCCGGGCCCACCTTGCGCACGTACGCGTCGAGGAGACCGAGCAAGTTGGCCATGCGGAAGATGCCGAACTTGCCCACTACTCCGTGCAGCGGCAAAGAGCTGCCCAGCTTCATGACGCGGGTCCCTGCTCCTTCCCAGTGCTCCAGCATTTCCTCGGGATAGCCGTCCTTCTGGACCAAACGGCGGCGGCCCTCGTTGCCGCTGTAGGTGCGCGCGATTGCGATCAGCGCTTTGGCCACATAAGTGGTCGCTTCGTCCCACGAGAGGCGGACAAACTTGTCGGTGCCCCTGGAATCGAATTTGTACTTGGTGCGCAGCCTGGGATCGTCGGACAAGGACGGAAAGCCCGCGTCGGCCCACTGTTTCCATCCTTCGCGGATCATCGGACCTTTTGCCCGATACGGGCCATAGACGCGCCGGTGCATGGTATAACCCTTGAGACACCCGCGCGGGTTCCACGCATAGGTAGCTTGATTGCCGTACAGGTCCTTGTATTTGTGGTGGTCGTAGTTCTGCTCCAGGCGTACGACTACGCCGTTGCGCACGAACGCGCGCATGCGACACATATGGGTGTCGTTGGGCGCACAAATATAGGTAAAGGTGCGATCGTAGCGATACTGGTCGTGATACACCTTTTCCCAATCGCGCTCAGGATAATGCTCCAGCGGATTTCCGATGCCGGGCGTGGGGGCGAGATTGCGGGCGGCAAACACGGGTTCAGCGTCCAGCCCGGGCAGCACGCCGCCTGCCGCGGCGGCGCCGACCGTGACGGCGCCGGCGCGTCCCAGAAACTGCCTGCGAGTGATTTTCTTCCCGGCCATATCAGACACCTCTTGAGCTCATGCCGCATCCCCCTTCACCGCTTTATTTGCGTGGCTCATGGCCCGTCGCGCGGTATAGATACACGATTACCTTCCACGCTTCCTCCGCCGTGAAATCATAGGAGTGCAGCGTGGACACCTCCGGATCGTCCGGCGGCGCCGTCCAGCGCGGCATCGCGCTGTTGAACTGGTTCTGGATGCCGCCCACGGTGAGTCGCCAATACACGTACGGCAGAGTGAGTTGCGCGATCGTGCCGGCATCCTGGAAATTGGCCGGGCGGATGGGGTAGCGAAAGCCTTCGGCCGCCTGTCCCTTACCGTCGAGCTTCTCTCCATGGCAGACGGCACAATTCGCCTCGTAAAGAGCCTTGCCCTGGGCGATCGCCTCCGGACTCCATTTGGCAGGTTCCGCCACCCAATCGGGCACCTTGATGCTCCCCAGGATCTCCTCACCGACGGTCGGATGGCGCTGGAAAATCTCCACCGGCGGTGCATACGTCGGGCGCAGAGTGTCGTACACTGACCACCCCATCCACAGCGGGATGACCGCCAGCAGGCCCCAGCGCTGGACCCGTATCGCGGTTGGCTCGCTCGCGGTTTCGGCGATGAAGAAATCCACGAATTGCCGCATGCGCTCGTCACTGAGCGTCACGTGGATCACGATCCCGGCAATCACGAAACCCATATAGAGCACAATGACGCTGCCCGGAATCACGGGGCGCACCAGTTTCAACACGAGAAAAACGCCGGCCAGCACCAGGAACGCGCGGCTTGGTAGCGGCAGCAGGAAATCGCTGCGCTTCATGGACGCTTTCCTTGCACGGCGAGATAGCGCACCAAGGCGTCGAGCTGTCCCGCAGTCATCCGCGTTCCATAATCCTGCGGCATGACGCCGCTCGGAAAGCCTTTCTTCTCATAAACCTTCGGATTCACGATCGATTCCATGAGGAACGCTTCGAGGCTCATTTTTCGTTCAGCGGCCGCCTGCTTCATGCCGGGCGCATCCAGTGCAGGCCCGACTTTCGTCTCACCGGCCTTCAAGCTATGACAGGCGTCGCAGCCGAGGGAAGCAAACATTGCAGCCGGCTCGGCCGCCTGCGCGCCAACGGTGGTCGGCTTGCCGCTCGGCACGGCGCTCCTCACACCCGCCGGCCTGGGCACATCGCCCACCTTCACCGTGGGCGTTTTCCCGAGCGACTGCAGATAGGCGATCACCGCGACCACTTCTTCGTAATTGAGATTGGCAGGGGCTGAGATCGAGGGCGGCATGATGTTGGCGTAACCTTCGACCAGATAAGCGCCCGGCTCGTAGAGCGCCTGCGCCAGGTAGCCCACCAGATTATCGGGCCCGCCTTTCACGCCCTGGGTTCGGCGCGAGGCGACGCCGGCAAGATTGGGACCGCGCCCGCCACCTTTGACCCCTGCGGCCGGCTCGATGGTGTGGCACGCCAGGCAGCCGCGCTGGCGAACGATGGTCTGTCCGATTTGCGCCAGCTCCGCGGGGGCGAGCGCCGCGCTGATCTCTTGCGCTTGCGGCGGCTGCCAGCGCGTTTGCGGTATCCAGTTGGAAAACCACACGAAGAAACCGATGACCACGAAAGCCGGAATCAGCGGCGTCACGTACGGCGCGATCCGGTTCATGCTCTTCCCCCGTGCCCTAACGCCTCCGGCGAATGCGGGCTCGCGCCGGATTCGCTGGCGGGCCCTCTTGCGAGACCGGAGATGGCGAATGCGAGTGCGAGCAGGACAAAGAAGATCAAGGTGATCCCCGTGATGATCACCGCCGCTTCACCCAGGCTGGGCAGCCCCGCCCCGGGCGAGGTGTCCTGCATGATGCCGAAGACATGCCAGTTCAAGCGCGCGCCGCTGCGCGCATAACCCATGAGCGCCATCAGCCAGACGATGACGAAAGCGAGCATGATCAGGACGTACTGGCCGCGCTGCGGCATCGTGCCCCAGCGCACCTCGGCCACCGTCCTCGCACCGCGCAGCAGGAGCTGGTCGAGTATGAACGTCACCACGATGCCGGCGATGAGCACGATGATCTGCCAGATCGAGGTCGCGATCCGCACCTCTGCTGACGCGAAGTACCCGTATACGCCCAACGCCGTGATTACCAGCGCGGTCAACCCCAGCACGCTCCATTCAATCACGGTGCCCAGCCGATGCCAGGGCACGGTGGGCACGCGGCCAGCGCGGCGGTAAAGCAGGTAGCTGGCATAAAGCACGACCAGCACCAGCGTGACGGCGATCATTTTTGGGGCCATCACGCCGAGCGCCCCAAGAACCGGATGGAATCCGCCGGTTGATTCTTCGATCGACGCCGCCATCGTATGGGGTGTCGCCCAGACGATGAAGCCGCTGATCAGCGCCACATTGAACACAGGACTCCAGCGCTGCTGGGCTTCGGAGCCGGGAATGCGCAGCAATCCCAGCCAGGAATAGTAAGCGGCGCCGATGAACAGCACCGCTATCACGATCGCTTGAATGATGAACAGCCAAGACAGTACGCCGCCCATCAGAGTCACGCCGTAAGTCGCTGAGAACTTGAATAGCTCGAAGCCGAAGTAGTAGCCGGCAAAAGGAAGAAACAGCATGGTGAACAGCGCGATGAGATTACCGGTGTATCCCATCCAGTCGTACAGCGCCCTGTCCTGCGGATTCTTCGCCATCAGGAAGCGGTACGCCGCGTACGCGGAGCACAGCAGCGCGCCGAAGGTGATATTGGCGATCAGGCGGTGGATGTTGAGCGGCATCCAGCCGGGGTTCCAGACCGCATCGTAGAGGCTGACGAGATTGCCTTGTTGGTCGACGCCGGTGGGCGTCATCATGAACGTTGCCCAGGCATCCGCGATGAACATCACGATCGTGCCAAAGATGTTCAGCAGCAGCCCAAGCCACAGGTGCAGCCACTTGCGTTCACCTTGCAGCCGGTCCCAGCCGTAATACCAGAAGTACAAACAAAGGGTTTCGGCCACGAAGAACAGCGGGTAGATGACGAACGTCGGGCCGAAAACCCCAGTGAGATAACCCATGAACTTGGGGTATGCGGCAAACAGCAGGAACCCGAGAGCCGCGCCGGTGATTGCGGTCAGCGAATAGGCCGCGGGCAACAGGCGCGCCATTTCATGGGCGAGCCAGTCGTAACGGCGCGCCTCGCCGGTATCGTTTTTCGCCGCGCGCCAGCCGAGATATTCGATAAACAGCGCAAACATCGGCACCGCCAGCACGAACGCGGCGAACATCAGATGCAGTTGCGCTGCGATCCAGGCCGCGAGGCGGCTGTCGATGCCTGCAACCGCCGGGTATTCCGAGCCGGGCGCGAGCCCTTGCGAGTAAGCGCTCTGGGCGGCGAGCAGAATGCCCCCCGCCGCTAATATCTTGGTGATGTCTCCAACTCGCGCTGGCGTGCTTCTCACTCCTGCGCTCCTCCTTGTTCTAAAGTCCGGTCGGTCTGATTGGTGATCACGGAGCAACAATCACACCACTTCCATGCACCTCCACCACCGAAAAAAATTGCCCGTAAAAACCGTGGCCTAACAGTGAATTCATGCACGACATTCGAGCCACTACGCGAATTCGGGTGTGAACGATTTGTTTCATGGCGGGCTATTTATCGCGGAATGATTGAAAGGATCGTTCACTCCGGCAGCCCTTCTTGCGCGGCGGCGGCGCGAAAGTCGCTGTCAATTCCTTGATCTAGCGGGGCATCCGTCCCAGCCGACTGGGGTGGCATGGTTTCTGCGGTCGTTGCAAAAAACGGCGCGGTCGCAACAACACTGCGCCTGGCAACGCAACGACAGCGTCAACATCGTGGAGCTAGAGAATGGAAAGAAGTAATCCGGTTTATCCACCTGTTGAAGAGCGCGGCACGCCGCGCGTGGGCAAAGGAAGCGCTTGTGTCGACCAGGAGCAGCGTCTGCTTTATCGGTCCATCTTGCTCGCAGTGGATTGCTCCGATCACTCGAGTCGCGGCGTGACCGAAGCCGTGGCCCTGGCGGGGCTCGCCGGCGCGCGGGTTACCGGAATCCACGTATACGCGGCCCGGCTGCACGACATGCGCTTCCGCCAGATGGAAAGCGGGCTGCCGGCACGCTACCGGGAACAGGAAATGCTCGAACAGCAGCGGGATATTCATAACGAGTTGATTGCCCGCGGCCTGACCCTGATCGCCGATTCTTACCTGGATCAGGCGGCGCGCGCCTGCCGC
The DNA here is from genome assembly GCA_016199485.1 of Betaproteobacteria bacterium. Lineage (GTDB taxonomy): Bacteria > Pseudomonadota > Gammaproteobacteria > Burkholderiales > SG8-41 > JACQGO01. Next base: position 3,869 of record JACQGO010000354.1, on the reverse strand, counting down.
GAAGCATCGGTGCCTTTCGCGCCTTGCACCGCGGAGGGCAAGAACTACCGGGAGCTGCTGAACGAGACTAACAGCGGGCGGTACGACCTGCTCGTGATCGGCGCCCAAGGGTTGGGCGCGGTTCCCGGGAGCAGCCTCGGCACAGTCTGCGAGCGCGTGGTGCGCCGCGCCGCGATTGATACGCTGGTGATCAAGGATCCGAAGCGTCGCCTCGCCGAAGGTCCGATCGTTGTGGCCATCGACGGCTCGGACCATTCTTATGGTGGCCTCACGACGGCGCTCGCTCTGGCACAAAGCTGGGGGACACGGTTACATGTGGTGGCGGCCTATGATCCGTACTTCCATTACGTGGCGTTCAACCGCATTAGCCGGGTGCTGTCCGAAAAGGCGAGCCGCACATTTCGCTTCAAGGAGCAGGAACGGTTGCACGAAGAAATCATCGACGCCGGCCTAGCCAAGATCTACCAGAGCCATCTGAGGATCGCGCGATCCATCGCCGCGGAGCGCGCTGTGCCGATCGAAACCCTGCTTCTCGATGGCAAGGCACACGCGGCGATCGAAAAGCATGTGCACGCGGTGAGGCCCTCGTTGCTGGTGATCGGCAAGCTCGGGATCCATGCCGATCCTGATCTCGATATCGGCGGCAACGCGGAGCGCCTGCTGCGCAATGTCGAATGCGGGGTTCTGTTAAGCCAGCGCTCTCACCGGCCCCGAATCGATACGGTAGCGGCCGTGACTACCACTTGGACGGCGGAGGCCGAGCGACGCATGGAGCGGGTGCCGGAATTTGCGCGGAAGATGGCGCGCATGGCGATCCTGCAATACGCCCAGGAGCGGGGGCACACCGTCGTCACCGGGAACATTGTGGATGAGGCCACCGCACTGTTCTGCTCCGGCCACGTCCGAAAGGCGGCCGAAGCAGGAAAGGGCCCCCGTGATGCGGGCCCCGGGAACGAAGACCCGGGCGCGGACACCCATCCATGAGCAACCCGGACGTCATCGTAATCGGCGGCGGCGTCTCCGGCCTGTCAGTGGCTTGGTGGCTCGCCCACGCCGGCGTGACCGTCGAGGTGTGGGAGCAGAATGCGCAGCCGGGCGGCAAGATCGCCACCCGCGAAGCGGACGGCTATATGACGGAACGGGCCGCCTCCTTGATGCTCAATTTCCGCCCCGAGGTGAGCCGGCTCCTCGCGGCAACCGGGCTTGACGCATCCAAAGCCATGTGTCCAGCCCCGCCGAAAAATAGGCGTTATTTGTTGCAACGCGGGCAGTTGGTGCCTGTCCCCATGCGCCCGGGTGCGCTCATCCTTTCGCCCCTTTGGAGCCTGCGCGGGAAACTGCGCCTGCTTGCCGAGCCTTTCGTTCCGAAAGGCGGGCGTTCGGATGAAACCGTGAGCGAGTTCATCATCAGGCGCCTGGGCCGCGAGCTGTTGGAAAAAGCCATGGAGCCATTCATCGCCGGGCCACTGGCGTCCGATCCGGACCTGGCGAGCGCGCAGGCGGTGTTGCCGCGGCTGGTGGCGCTCGAGAAACGTTACGGCAGCCTCGCCCTCGGTGTGTTCGCGCACAAGCTATTGAATCGCCGGACTGCGCCAGTTCACGAAGTGTTCTCCTTCCGGAGGGGGATGGCCGCCTTAATCGATGTCCTCGCCGCCGCTCCCGGCGTGTGCTTGCACGCGCGGCGCACCGCGACGCAGCTGGAACCAATGCGATCAGGGTGGCGCGTCGCAGGGCATGCGCCCGATGGCGAACGCACGGTCCGAGCGCGGCACGTCGTGTTGAGCGTGCCCGCTGCAGGGGCGGCAACGCTCCTTCATCCGCTCGACGGGGAGTCCGAACGCCTGCTCCGTGGCATAGGGTATGCTTCTTTGACGGTCGTGCATCTCGCTTTTGATCGATCCGCCGTGCATCATCCGCTGGCAGGAACAGGCTTTCTGGTACCGCGCTCCGAGAATCCGCAATTGACAGGTTGCCAATGGGTTAGTAGCTTGTTTCCCTACCGGGCACCTCGCGCCAAGGTGTTGCTCACCTGTTACCTGGGTGGTGCGCGTGCCCCAGAAACGAGAGATTGGGATGACGATCGGTGTATCGGGGCGGTCATGGCGTGGCTGGGACCACTGTTGAGAATCAAGACCGCTCCGGAGCGGGTATGGGTCGATCGGCACGAATGCGGCTTGCCTCTTTATCACGGCGCTTACTCTGGCCGCCTGCGCGCGATCGCGGAGCGCCTGGAAAACTGGCCCGGGCTGCATTTGGCTGCCAACTACTGCGGCGGAGTTTCCATTCGCGACCGCATCGCTAACGGATACGCGCTGGCGCAGAACATACAGGTGGCCCTCGCGGGTTCAGGCGCGCCGTCGCCGGCAACGGTTCTCGGTTCGTTTCCGATGCGCGCTGTGACGCGGAGTTCATGTTAGCAATTGATTTGACTTGACGGCGTTGTATCAAACTGCAGTGGTCCCCTGCTGATTGAGCTCGCCTGCTTTTGCATTGTGGAAGGGAACCCAGGAGCTTGTCATGCAGCCGGGAACTGAATCAGTGGTGTCTAACCGCCCGAGCGCACTGGCAAAGCACTCGCCGCTGGCAACGGGCGTCCCGGGAAAATCTCAAGCGACGGGCTGGCTCGCCGTCCTCATCGGTCTCACCGTGGGCGCGGGGACGCTCGGTCTGTGGCAGGCATTGACCGCGCAGCAGCGCGCCGAGACAGAGCGCGCGGTAAGGCTGAACCTGGAGAGCGTCAGCAATGAGATCCGTTCCCGCATGGATTCGCGTATCCTCGCGTTGGTGCGCATGGCCCGGCGCTGGGAGATTCGCGGCCAGCCGCCGCGCGTGGAATGGGAATCGGACGCGGGGTTGTATATCACTCATTACACCGGCTATTGGGCTATTGCCCGGGTGGAACCCGATTTGAAGATGAGCTGGCTGGTAACCCGGGAAGTGGTCCCGGGGCCGCAGCTCTCCCGACTCATCGCGGAGCGGCAGCGAGATGCGCTGCAGCGGGCCCGCTTGCAGCGCGACGTGATCCTCGCGCACCCGCTTGGCGCGAGCGCGGACGATCGGGCCTTGCTGGTCAATGTCCCCATCTTTCAGGGAGAGGCCTTCCACGGGTTCATCGTGGGCGTGTTCCGGGTGCAGGCAACGCTCGCGGCGATCCTGCGCCCCTCCATCGCGTCCCGTTATGCGATCGCCGTGTTCAACGGTGGCGCGGAACTCTACCGCCGTGGCCGCGGCCCGGGGAAATCCGGCACGGACTGGAGCCAGGAGACGGCCGTCGGGTTGCCGGGCGTCAACTGGCGTGTACGAGTATGGCCAAACGAAGAACTGATCGAGCAACGCTCGCCGCTGCCCCGGGTGGTGCTGGTCGGCGGGCTGTCGCTGGCGCTGCTGCTGGCACTGACAATCCACCTCGCGCAAGTCGCGCGTCTGCGCGCGCACCAGGCCGAATCCGTCAACCGGGAACTCGAGCAGGTGATCGCCGAACACCGGGAGGCCAATGAACGGCTGCGCAAGCTGTCTCGCGCGGTTGAGCAGAGCCCCACCATGGTGCTGATCACGGATCGCCGCGGCGCGATCGAGTACGTCAATCCCAAGTTCATGCAGGTCACGGGCTACGGGTTGGAAGAAATCGCGGCGGAAAACCCGCGGCTGTTGAAATCCGGGGAGACCCCTTCGGAAGAATACCGGCGGCTTTGGCAGACGATCACCGCCGGCGAAGAGTGGCGCGGGGTGCTTCATGACAGAAAAAAGAACGGGGAGTTGTTCTGGGTGCACTCCGCCATTTCGCCGATCCGGGATGCACGCGGGACGATTACGCACTTCCTGGCGGAAATGGAAGACATCACGGAACACAGGCGGCTGGAACAGCAGGT
>JACQGO010000005.1 GCA_016199485.1 Betaproteobacteria bacterium | reverse complement strand
GCCCTATTCAACGCGCAGGCCGGCCGCGGTGATGACTTTTCTCCACTTCGCGATCTCGCTCCTGATGTACGCACCCACCTGCTCAGGCGTGCCGCCCAGCGGCTCGGCGGAACTCTGAGCCATGAGGCGGTCGCGGATCTCCGGCGTCTGTTCGATTCTCGTGATCGTCGCATTCAGGCGCGTGACGATCTCGCGCGGTATTCCCGCCGGAGCGATCAGTCCGAACCACGTCCCCGCTTCATATCCCGGCACCCCGGACTCGGCGACGGTCGGCAGTTCCGGGGCGGCAGGGCTGCGTCTTGCGCTCGTGATCGCGAGCCCCCGCAGGCGGCCCGCTTTCACTTGAGGCAGCAACTGCGAAGCGAACATCATCGATATCTGGCCGCCGATCAGGTCAGCGATCGCAGGAGCCGTGCCTTTGTACGGGACATGCAGGAGATCGACGTGGGCCTGCATCTTGAGCATCTCGGCGGCGAGGTGCGTGCCGCCACCGTTGCCCGAGGAGCCAAAGGTCAACTGTCCCGGCCGCGCCTTGGCGAGCGCGACCAGCTCCGCCACGTTTTTCGCCGGCACCGACGGATGAACGGCCAGCACGTACGGCGTGGAGGCAAACAGCGCAATCGGCTCGAAATCGCGCGCGAGGTCGAAGCGCAGGTTCTTGTAAAGGCTCTGGCCGATCGCAAGCGATGCCGATACCGTCAGCAACGTGTAGCCGTCGGGTGCCGCGCGGGCGGCAATCTCGGCCCCGATATTGCCTGCCGCGCCGCTACGATTGTCGACGATAAATTGCTGTCCGAGCACCTCGGTGAGCCTGGGCGTAAACAGGCGCGTCACGAAATCGCCGCCCGCGCCGGCTGGAAACGGCACCACGATACGCACTGCTTTCGCCGGGTAAACTTGTGCGCAAACAACGCCGGGATAGATGAGCATCGCGAACAGCAACGGCAGGGTCTTGAGCAACGCGAAGCGATATTTCATTCCGGTCTCCTTGCGAGCGATATGGCCCGCTGCCACGCGATCGGCATCGGATGTGCCCGATCGGAATCGTGACATTCCAGTGATCGGCGACCCCGAATATCAAGCCGCCCAGATCACTTCCCGCGTGACCGAGCGCGTGTTGCCGAAGCTCGGCACGTAAAGCGAGTGCGTGCCCGGCCCGCCGCAGACGACGATTCCAAGCTGCTCGGGCGCGGGACAGATCGGCAGCAGCGTGTCGGGAGAGATGGCACCGAGTTCAGTCCCACGCCTGACCCGGGTGAGCTGCATGTCAACTGCGGTCATCCGGCGCGCCGGCATTTTCGACGCTTCCCACAGGCGGTGCTTGACCTCCGCTTTGCTCAGGCCCCCAGCCTTCAGGACCTGCGCATGCTCGGGGCACAGGATGATCCACGGATCACCGCCGAGAAAGTAATCGTTCCCCGACGGCCGTGGCAGCGTCTCCGCAAAGACGCGCAACACTTCATCGGGGTCCTTCGAGTGGGTGTTCATGTTGAGCGTGCCTTCCGCCCCAACCACCGTCACCGCGCTTTGCTCCGGCCTCAGCCCCCTCTCGACATGCAACGGCTCCCACGGGTTCTGCTCTTCGTTCTCCGCACAACAAAACGAATACTTGCCGGGCTGTCCCAGCGTCGCGCGGTCCATCTCGCCGGGCAGCGCACGCCCGATGTTTTGCAGGATGAGCCGCAACGCCCGCCCCAGGGTGGCGTTGCCCCAGTTGCCCTGCCCCAGGCAGTTGATTCCGGCGTTCAGGTGCAGCCGCTTGGCGATGGGGCCGTTGACAATGAGCCACACCGCCACCGGGTTGGTGGTGGCCTGGATGCCCTGCGCATTGAACTCGGGGGCTGCCATCGCCTCCACCGCCGCAACCAGCACGGGCAGACACTCGGCGTCGCAGCCGGCCATGACGGCGTTGATCGCAATACGCTCCACCGTCGCCACCCCGAAGCCGGGAGCGACGGCCGCAACGAGTTCATCGGCCGCCCGGGGAGTGCAGCGCAGCATGCGCTCCACGCGCTCGACGGTCGGCGGCACGACGGGCAACCCATCGGTCCAGCGCCGCTCACGGAACAGCCGGTTGATGGCGTCCGCATCGTCGGCGACATCGACCTTGAGGGCGCGTTTGCCCGAGGCTGTAGTCGCGGTACTCCCGGGGGGGACCGCTGTACACGCGAGCTTTGCGATGTCCTCGACGCACTGCTCGGCGATTTCGCGCACCTTGTCGCGGGTGTGGCGTCCGAACGGGTGCGGCACAACCGCGATCGGCAGGTCGGGAAAGCCCAGCGCCCTGGCCTGCGCGCGGCCCAGGGTCACAAACTCCGTGGAGCACACCTGCACGGCGGCGAGCCCGCGTTTGGCTGCCTCTACGCTGTCGTGGACACTCCACGACGTGCAGGCGCCTCAGTCGCCGGCGCCGGTGATGACGAGATCGCATCGCCCGGCGAGGTCCTCCATCACCTCGTCGGGCGCCGGAATGGAAGCCGAGCGCTTGCTGTGCTTCACCGTCGACTTCACGCCATGCCGGCTCTTCAGCAGCTCGGCGAGATCGTCCACGAGGTGGTTGAAGTTGGGCTTGCCGTTGTCGACGAAGCCGACCACCTTACCGGCGAGCCCGTCGAGCGCTCGCCGCGACTGCTGCGGCCCGTCCCGTTTCGGCGCCACCGGGTCAAAAACGACTATGCTTCCGGCCATGGCACTTCCTCCCCCCGTTCTCGTCAGAAAGCAACGCGCCACGCTCGAGGCCCGTCAGGCGTGCGCATCTTATTCAGCCTTGATTCCCGTGCCTTTCAGCACCGCGGCCCACTTCTGGATCTCGGAACGGATGAACGCGCCGAACTCTTCGGGTGAGCTGTGCGCGACTTCGGTTCCGATGCCCGAAAACCGCTCCCTTGCCTCGGGCGAGCCCAGCACCCGCACGATTTCCGTGTTCAGCCTGGCGATGATGGCCCGCGGCGTGGCAGCCGGCGCAAGGACGCCGTTCCAGATGCTCGCTTGATAGCCTGCTACGCCGGCTTCGGAAATCGTCGGCACATCCGGGGCCAGCGGCGAGCGCCTGGCCCCCGTCATGCCGAGCACCTTCAGCTTGCCCGCCTTCACGTACGGCAGCACGGAGGTCATGCTCGGGAACCCGAGCTGCACACGACCCGCGAGAACGTCCGTGGTCGCCTGGGCCGTGCCCCGGTAGGGAACGTGTACGAGATCGATTCCGGCCATGTAAGCCAACAATGCCCCGGCCAGATGTCCCGAAGCGCCGGTGCCGCTCGTGCCGTAATTGAGCGACCCCGGCTTCGCCCTGGCGAGGGCGACGAGGTCCTTGAGCGTCGTCACCGGCAAGCCGGGATACGTCACCAGCATCAACGGCGTGGAGCCCACCAGGGTCACCGGCGCAAAGTCGCGCAGCGTGTCGTACGGGAGCTGCTTCACCAGGCTCGGGTTGGCGAAGTGCGCGGTCGAGATGAGGAGTATGGTGTGGCCGTCCGGCGCAGCCTTCGCGGCAAGCTCCGTGCCGATGATGTTGCTCGCGCCGGCGCGGTTGTCGACGACCACCTGCTGGCCGAGATTCTCGGTGAGCCGCTGGCCGAGCAGGCGTCCCATGATGTCGCCGTTGCCGCCGGGAGCGAACGGCACGATGAACCGTATCGGACGGGCCGGATACGCTGCGGCTTCCGCGATGCCGGACAAGGCCGCAGCGCATGACAATGTCAATACGAGCCCAACCACCGTTCCCCCGTCGATGGCCCTGGCTATCCGGAACACCTGTTCAGCGGGACGCTGCACGAGCATGGGTGCTTTCCAGTGACTTGCGAGCCTGGCGCTTCTTCATTGAAAGTGTATTATAAATGAAGCGCAGGTGGCGATTGCCTGTCCTGCCGCGCGAGACTACTGCGCGGTGGGACACGTTCGGGAATGTTCATTTTGCGGGTGAGGTTTCGACGGCGGGGCGAAACGCGGAGGGAAAGAATGGCGGGAACCATGCTCGTTTTCGACCCGGTCGCTCCGCGTGATGGCGAACCCGGGCAATCTTCCCGGAAGCTCGATGATCTGAAGGGGAAGGTGGTCGGCTTCATCGATAACGGCAAGCCGAACTTCAACCATCTCGTCGACGACCTCGCGGAACTGCTCGTCGGCAAGTATCGGGTCGCTGCGGTGATGAAGCGCGCCAAGCGCGGACCCGGAGTCCCGGCTCCCGATGAGGTCATCAAGGAGCTCTGCGAGCGGTGCGACGCGGTGATTACCGGATCGGGCGACTGAGGAGCATGCACGTCGTGGAGTATCCACGACGGTGTAGAGGCGGCGAAACGCGGACCGGCCGTTCTCACGATATGCTCGACGGCCTTCACCGAGCTCGGGCGCGCTCAAGCAAAGGCACTCGGCTTTCCCGATTTGCCCCTCGCGGTGGTTCCTCATCCGTTCGGCATTCGGACGCGCGACGAGATACGCGGGATCGCCCGCGAATGCGCCGATGACATCGCCCGGCTCGTATGCGGCGGGGCAGCGCGGGATCCGTCGTCGATACCCGGCCGCCTGCCGTCTGCCGGCCGTGCGGCGATGATCGAGGTTCCGGAGCGGCTCGATGAGCTGAACAGGTTTTTCGATGAACGGCGCTGGAGCGACGGGCTTCCCGTGGTTCCCTCGACCCGGGAGCGGGTGGAGCGCATGCTCCGCCAGACGCGGCGCGCGCCGGAAGAGACCATCGCCCGCATCGCCCCGGTGTTCGGCGCCGCGACCGTCGAGCGCATCGCCATCAACGCCGTGCTCGCCGGCTGCCATCCCGAAGTTCTGCCGGTCCTCATCGCGGTAGCCGAAGCGATCGCCGCGCCGGAGTTCCAGCTCCAGAGTATCCAGGCGACCACTCATCCAGTGGCCGTGTGGATCATTATCAACGGCGCCGTTGCCGGCCGTCTGGGCGTGAACGGCGGCGGCAACTGCCTTGGCCCCGGGACGTGGGCGAACGCGACGCTCGGCCGGGCGCTGCGGCTGATCCTGCAGAACATCGGCGGCGCCCTGCCCGGCGACATGGACCGCGCGACTCAAGGCCAGCCGGGCAAGTACACGTTCTGCTGCGCAGAGAACGAGGCGGAGAATCCGTGGGAACCGCTGCACGTGGAGCGCGGCTTCGCGCCCGACTGCAGCACGGTTACGGTCGTGGGCGCCGCGGGGACGGTGAACATGAACAGCCATGCGAAGGACGCGGGTGACCTGCTGCGCGTGATCGCGGACACCATGGCTTTCCCCGTGGGCATCGACTACGTGTACGGCGGCGAGCCGTGGCTGGTGCTCTCGCCGGAGCACGCACACGTGCTGAAGCGGGACGGCCTGAGCAAAGCCGGAGTGAAGCACCGTCTCTGGAACGAGTCCAGGCTCGCGGCGCACCGGCTGGCCGCGAAGGATTTCGGCCGCACACAGAACGCCCGGCGGGCAGAACTGGGAGAGATCGCTCCCGACAGCCTGCTCCCGATATCGGTGCGCCCCCAGGACATCGGCATTATCGTGGCGGGGAGCGCCGGCACCCACTCCGTCTATGTCCCGGCGTTCGGCGGGATCTCGCGTTCGGTCACGCGGGAGGTCTCCTCGTAAGCGGAATGCCGGAGGCTGGATAATGGTTGCCGCAACGCTCACAACCGCGCCCTGCTCAATCGGCTTTCACGCCGGTCCTCCGGATCACCGCCGCAAACGTGGCAATTTCCTTCCGCAGGAAATCCGTGAACTCCTCGGGCGTATTGCCCACGGGCTCGGTATTCTCGACGGACAATCGTTCGCGGACTTCATCGGTGCGCAACGCTTTTATCACGTCGGCATGAAGCTTACCCCTCACCGTGCGGGGGGTTCCGGCGGGCAACACCATGCCGTACCAACCGAATAGATTGAAACCCGGCAATCCCGATTCCGACGCCGTCGGCACATCGGGCAGCGCGCGCGACCGGGCGCTTCCGGCCACGGCCAGTGCCCTCAGCCTGCCGGCCTTGATCATCGCGCGTACCGGGGAAAGGTTGATGAGCATGACTTGTACGTGCCCTGCAACGAGGTCGGCGCTGGCCGGCCCCGCGCCCTTGTAGGGCACATGGACCATCCGGACGCTGGCCATGCTGTTGAACAGCTCCATGCCCAGGTGGGGCGTGCTGCCGTTTCCCGACGATGCGTAGCTCAGGTCTCCGGGCCTTGCCCTGGCCACCGCGATCAACTCCTTGACCAAGCGCGCCGGGACCGAAGGGTGGACAACCAGAAGGAAAGGGTACTGGGCGAGCAACGCGACCGGATCGAAGTCGGACAGCGCGTCGTAGGGCAGCTTACGATAGAAAGTAGGATTGATCGTATAAGCGGGGTTTACGATGAGCACCGTGTATCCGTCGGGCTTCGACTTCGCCACCAACTCGGTCGCGATGATCTGGTTCGCGCCCGGCCGGTTCTCGACCACGACCTGCCGCGACCAGCCCTCGGTCAGTTTCTGCGCCAGAACCCGTGCCACGAAATCCACTCCCCCTCCCGGGGAAAGTCCTACGACGAACCGTACGGGGCGCTCGGGATAGCCCTGCGCATGAACGGCATCGAGACACGATGCGGCAATAACGAGCGCTAACGCCGCGCGCAAATGCATCCTGAATGATGATCCCGGTTTCCTGCGCTTGCTCTGCATTCCTTGCTCCCGCAATGTGGTCGCTTTCTTTGGTGCTTCCGGGTTTTCCGCGGGTATCATTTCTGTTGGATTTGCCAGGGAATGCAAACGAAATACGGCTTGTTCAATGCCGTATGGATTCCCGTTTGCACGGGAATGACAGCCACGGGAAAGCGGGAAGCACTTTTTTGAGGCTAGCACCCACGCATAATGCAGTCAAGAATGCACCGACGGAGATTCATGGCTTCGCACGACGGGGATCGGCACGGGGTGGCCGCTGATCGATGCAGCCTCGCACAGTGCGCACGTGATACACTGGTTCCACGCAACGGCAATTCGCGCTTTGCACAGGGGCAAGAACGATGTGCTCGAGGATGATGTTCAGCGTATGGCTGTTTGTGGGTCTTGCCGGCGGCGGCATCACGGGCGATGCGATGGGGCAATCCTTTCCGACGGGGCCGCTGCGCATCGTCTCGCCGTATCCTCCGGGGGGCGGCACGGATATCCTCGCCCGCGCCATCGGGCAGAAGCTGAACGAGCGCTTCGGGCAGCCGGTCGTGGTGGAAAATCGCCCCGGAGCGAACGGCACGGTGGGGGCCGCCTTTGTCGCCAAGGCACCGCCCGACGGTTACACGATATTGTTCGTGCCGGCCGGCTATGCGGCGAATCCCAGCCTCTACAGGAATCTTCCCTACGACCAGGCGCGCGATTTTGCGCCGGTGTCGCTTCTTGCATCCGGTCCGTTGGTGCTGGTGGTCCATCCTTCGCTTCCCGCCAGGTCGGTGAAAGAGCTGGTCGCGCTGGCGAAGTCGCGGCCGGGTGAAATCAATTTCGGTTCTGCCGGCACCGGTTCGCTGCCGCACCTCAGCGCCGAATTGTTCAACGCCATGAGCCGGGTCAAGATGGTGCACGTTCCGTACAAGGGTGCGCCGCCCGCATTCGTGGACCTCATCAGCGGGCAGATTCACGTCTATTTCATGAACGTGCTGTCCAGCCTGCCCATGCTGAAGGCAGGCAAGCTGCGCGCTCTTGGCGTCACGAGCCCGGGGCGCTCGCCGATCGCGCCCGAGTTGCCGGCCATTGCCGAGGCCGGGTTGCCGGGCTTCGACATGACCAACTGGTACGGCATGCTGGTCCCCGGCGCGACGCCGCGACAGGTGATCAGCAGGCTGCATCAGGAAGTCGCGTGGGCGCTCAACTTGCCGGAGCTCAAGGAGCGTCTCACCGGGCAGGGCATGACGGTAGTCGCAAGCGCGCCGGAGCAATTCGTCGAATTTCTGGTGCGTGAAACGTCCAAATACCGGCGCATCATCGAGGCCGCCGGCATCAAGGGCGGATGATGAATATGCCGGCGCAGCGCCAAATCCGGCCGGCGCAGCAGTTCGACAGGGAGATGGCATGATGGCGTCCAGGGCGTCCGGGGCCGGCCAGCCACGCTACGACGTGATGTGGCCGCTCAGCCGTAAAGCAGTGCAGCCCAGAGCTGCCGCGCCCCGTGTGCGGGATCTCAACGGCATTACGATCGGTGAGCTGTGGGACGTGATCTTCCGCGGCGAAACGATCTACCCGCTGCTGCGTAACTACCTCAAATCGAGATACCCCGGCGCGCGGTTCGTCGAGCACTCCGAGTTCGGCAATTTTTACGGTCCGCGGGAAGCAGCCGTCGTC
>JACQGO010000353.1 GCA_016199485.1 Betaproteobacteria bacterium | reverse complement strand
GCCGTCGGTGGGCACCAGAATATGCTTGAACATGGTCACCTCCGCTCAGTGAATCGCGAGCTTCTTCTGCCCCTTGCCTGCCTCCTAATTTATCGAGACCTCCGGCCGGGGGTGTTGATGCAGATCAAGCGCGGACCGCCGTCGCGTGGCGCGACCGATGCCCGGCCGCGGACCGGGCGGTCCGGCGCGGGCAGGGCGAGCCGGCGACTTTGACCTGGATCAAAAAAACCGAGCCGGCGGCCGCTTATCATGCGGTGAGCGCCCCACGAACGCGGCGCCACCGCCGGGACCAGATGACCCATCCATTCGTGCGAGACCAGAACCGCCGCCCGGTCGCCTGCGGCGACTGCGGCCTCTACCGGCTGTGCGTGACGCTCGGGCTCGGCGGCGACGACGCGGTGCTGCTCGATAGCGTGGTCAGGCGCAAGCGCATCTACAAGCGCAGCGAGTTCCTGTTCCATGCCGGGGAGCCCGCGGAGCACGTGTACGCGATACGCAGCGGCTCGGTCAAGACCTATCTCACGACCAGGACCGGGCGGGTGCAGGTCACGGGGCTGCATCTCGCCGGCGAGCTGCTCGGGCTCGCGGGACTCGATTCACGGGCGTACAGCTGCGAGGCGCAGGCGCTCGAGACGACCTCGGCATGCCAGCTCTCGCTCAAGCAGCTCGAGCAGGCCGCGCTGCTCGCCCCTGCGGTGCACCGCCAGATGCTGCGCATCATGGCGAGCCAGATCAGGCACTACGAGCAGCTGCTGCTGCTCCTCGGCAAGCACAACGCCGAGCAACGGCTGGCGGCTTTCCTGCTCGCGTTGTCGCAGCGGCTCGCGCTGCGCAATTTTTCCGCCACGCAGTTGAGTCTCAGCATGTCGCGCGGTGAAATCGGCAATTACCTCGGCATCGCCGAGGAAACGGTGTGCCGGCTGTTCGCGCGTTTCCAGGAGCAGGGACTGGTCGAGGTGCGGCGCCGGCACGTCAGGCTCGACGACCTCGCGCGGCTGCGCGTGATCGCGCAGGAGCAGGCGGCACCGGCGCCTGCCGCCGGCGGAGGCCCCGGGTCCTCGCGGCCGCCCGTTCCGGACGCGGAACCGTCCGCGCCGTCCGCGCTCTCCCACTGATTGCCGCGCCCGTCGCGGCGCACGAAAGTTGACGCACGTCAGGGTTTGCCGCGCGCGCCCCGCGTAATATCCGCACATCCGTGTCCGGTTTTGATCTGGATCAAGAGCAGAGGCCGGCGCGCAACCTACCATTTCCGGGCGGGCGGAGCGCTTGCCGCGATCCGGGAGAGTGCGATGACAGCGATGCAGGCGACATACAACTACAAGGTCGTGCGGCAGTTCGCGATCATGACCGTGGCGTGGGGCGTGGTTGGAATGGCGGTCGGGGTGCTGATTGCCGCGCAGCTCATCTGGCCCGAGCTCAACCTCGCGCCGTGGCTCACCTACGGCCGGCTGCGCCCGCTGCACACCAACGCCGTGATCTTCGCCTTCGGCGGCTCGGCGTTGTTCGCGACCTCCTACTACGTCGTGCAACGCACGTGTCACGTGCGGCTGTACAGCGATGCGCTCGCCGCGTTCACCTTCTGGGGCTGGCAGGCGGTGATCGTGGCCGCCGCGGTGACGCTGCCGCTGGGCATCACGACGTCCAAGGAGTACGCCGAGCTCGAGTGGCCGATCGACGTGTTGATCACGCTGGTCTGGGTCGCCTACGCCGTCGTGTTCTTCGGCACCCTTGCGCGCAGGAAGACGCCGCACATCTATGTCGCGAACTGGTTTTTCGGCGCCTTCATCCTGACGATCGCGCTGCTGCACGTGGTGAACAACGCGGAGGTACCGGTGACGTTCACCAAATCGTACTCGGCGTACCCCGGCGTACAGGATGCGATGGTGCAGTGGTGGTACGGCCACAACGCGGTGGGATTCTTCTTGACGGCGGGCTTCCTCGGCATGATGTACTACTTCATCCCGAAGCAGGCCGAGCGCCCGATCTATTCCTACCGGCTCTCCGTGGTGCACTTCTGGGCGCTGATCTTCACCTACATGTGGGCCGGCCCGCATCACCTGCATTACACCGCGCTGCCGGACTGGGCGCAGTCGCTGGGAATGGTGTTTTCGCTGATCCTGCTCGCCCCGTCGTGGGGCGGCATGATCAACGGCATCATGACGCTGTCCGGCGCGTGGGACAAGCTGCGCGACGACCCGATACTGAAGTTCCTCGTGACCTCGCTCTCGTTCTACGGCATGTCGACGTTCGAGGGGCCGATGATGTCGATCAAGACGGTGAACGCGCTGTCGCACTACACCGACTGGACCATCGGGCACGTGCATTCGGGCGCGCTCGGCTGGGTCGCGATGGTGTCGATCGGCAGTCTCTATTACGTCATCCCGAGGCTGTTCGGCCGCGGCGAGATGTACAGCACGCAGCTCGTCACGGCGCACTTCTGGATCTCGACCGTCGGCGTCGTGCTCTACATCGCGGCGATGTGGATCGCCGGAGTGATGCAGGGACTGATGTGGCGCGCGGTGAATGCCGACGGCACGCTGACCTACAGCTTCGCCGAGTCGGTGAAGGCGATGTACCCGTTCTACGCGATACGGCTGCTGGGCGGGGTCCTGTTCCTGTCCGGAATGCTGCTCATGGTTTACAACGTGTGGAAGACCGTGGCAGGGAGACCGCCGGTCGACGCGCCGATCCCGGCGGCGGCCGCTGCGCACGCGTGAGGCACGGAATGAAACCGCGGATGGACGCAGATAAAAGCCGATCAGGTTCAAGGACAAGCCACAGAGAGCACAGAGAGCACAGAGAGGGAAGGACTCGACCCGCATCATGCTGTGGCGCTTCTTGTCTGTAAGCTCTGTGAACTCTGTATCCTCTGTGGCTAAAGCCTTTTTTGGGGTTGTCTTATTCATGTTCACCGGCGTTCATCGGCGGTTTATTGTTTTCTCAATCGGGGACGGGTCGTGAAATCGACGCATGAACTGATCGAAAGAAACATGGGGCTGCTGATCGTGCTGATCCTCGCGCTGGTCAGCGTCGGCGGCCTGGTGGAGGTCGTGCCGCTATTCTTCCAGAAGTCGACGACCGAGCCGGTCGCCGGGCTCAAGCCGTATACTCCGCTGCAGCTCGCGGGACGCGACATCTATATCCGCGAGGGCTGCAACAACTGCCATTCGCAGATGATCCGGCCGTTCCGCGCCGAGACCGAGCGCTACGGGCATTACTCGGTCGCCGGCGAGTTCGTCTACGATCACCCGTTCCTGTGGGGATCGAAGCGCACCGGCCCCGACCTGGCGCGAGTGGGCGGCCGCTTCTCCGACGAATGGCACCACGTGCATCTGATCAACCCGCGCGACGTGGTGCCGGAATCCAACATGCCCGCCTATGCCTGGCTCGATCGCACGCCGCTCGACGGGGGCAGCCTGCCCGCCAGGATGAGGGCGCTGCGCGTGCTCGGCGTGCCGTACAGCGACGAGGAAATCGCCAAGGCCGCGGAGAGCGTGAAGGGCAAGACCGAGATGGATGCCTTGATCGGCTACCTGCAGGGGCTGGGCACGGTGCTCAGACAGGTGAGATAGCAATGGATATCGACCTGTTGAGGAGCCTCTACACGGTGGTGTTGTTCGCTGCGTTCATCGGCATCGTGTTGTGGGCGTGGAGCGACCGGCCGCGCGCGCGGTTCGACGCCGCGGCGCGGTCACCGCTCGAGGAAGACGGGGCGGATGCTTCGGCGCGCGCCGGCGAGGGCCGGCAGGGAGCGAGACGATGAACGATTTTACGCACGAGGCATGGGGCATCTACGTCGCGCTGATCACCGTGGTGAGCATCATCGCCTGCGCGGTGTTCCTGAAAGCGTTTTCCACCAGGCGCGCCGCGAAGGGCGAGGAAGTCGGCACCACCGGCCACGTGTGGGACGAGACGCTCACCGAATGGAACAACCCGCTGCCACGGTGGTGGATGTGGCTGTTCTACATCACAATCCTGTTCAGCCTGGCCTACCTCGTCCTTTACCCCGGGCTGGGCGCCTACGAGGGCTACTACGGATGGTCGTCGCAGGGCCAGTACGAACAGGAGAGGACACGGGCGCAGGCGGAGTACGGCCCGATCTTCGACAAGTATCTGAAGCAGGACCTCGCGGCGGTCGCGGCGAACCCGGACGCGCGCGCGATAGGACAGCGGCTGTTCCTCACCTACTGCGCGCAGTGCCACGGCTCGGACGCAGGCGGCGGCCGGGGTTTTCCCAACCTGCGCGACGACGACTGGCTCTACGGAGGCGATCCGGAAACCATCAAGGCGAGCATCGCGAACGGCAGAAACGGCGTGATGCCGCCGCGCGCAGCCGAGGTCGGAGGCTACGAAGGCGCGAAGGACGTCGCGCACTACGTGCTGTCGCTTTCCGGGCGCACGCATGATTCTCTGCGCGCTTTCCGCGGCAAGACCAAGTTCGCCGCCGCATGCGCCGCGTGCCACGGCGCGGACGGCAAGGGCAACCAGACGATAGGCGCGCCCAACCTGACCGACAACGTCTGGCTTTACGGCAGCTCGGAGGCCGCTCTCGTCGAGACCATCCTGAAGGGCCGCGGTACCAGCATGGTCACCGAGGGCACGAGCGTGATGCCGGCGCACAGGAAGATCCTCGATGAGTCAAAGATTCATCTGCTCGCGGCGTACGTCTACAGCCTTTCGCGCGAAGAGAAGAAGTAGCCGCCGATGAACGCGGATGGAGGCCTGTATCGGAACGCGCGCGTGCTCTCGCGGGGCTGCTTGCGCTCATCGGCGTCCGTCTGCGGCCGCAATGCGGAGCCTGAGTAAGCGTCGTGAATATGCTTGACTCCGCTCACCCCTCACCCCCGCGCCCACGGAGGGCGGAGCAGGCTTCCGTCGGCTTGCCGATGGATGCGACCCCGGAGCGGGATGCGGCGCCGGACAATCCGCGTGCTTACGTGCGCCTG
>JACQGO010000060.1 GCA_016199485.1 Betaproteobacteria bacterium | reverse complement strand
GTCATTTCCACAACCACCCCTCAGCAGCTCGGGGAACACATGAAGAAAGAGATCAAGAGATACCAGCAGCTTGTCAGCGCAGGGGGAATCAAGGCTGCCGATTACTAGGCCGCCTCAAATCCGGCAAACACGGTTTTCTCGGAAATCGAAGGTGCATTCGCGCGGCACGATGTTGACTGCGGCACCGCCGTGGATCATGCTCTCACCGGCTGTTATGAATTTCCGTGTGTAGCGGCATCCATGCTGAAACGTCACACCGTCGATCCGACGAAGTTTAATCCTGATGCCAAATTGCCGTTCGAACTCCGGTTAAAAGATTTCGAGCTGGCAATGCAGGATGTTTACGACTTCTTCTTCGACGTGAATACGCAGCTCACCTCGAAAGGGCTTGAGCGGCTGGACGATATGCTCCGGCCCGCAATCATGTCCGGTGTGCTTTCCGATATGCTGACCGCGAGTCTCGCGAAGCACTCGCGGAGCCTGGCAGAGAACCGTTACTTCAACGGGCATCCCGATTTGATCGTCAAGGGGATTTACCCAGAAAATAAAGTCAAAGCGGGAACCGAGGGCGTGGAGATCAAGACCACGAGAAAGTCAGGCGGCGCGGTCGATACCCACGGTGCAAGAGATCAATGGATGTGTGTCTTTGTTTACACGGTAGACAATCTTACCGAACCGGCAATTGATCGGGTGCCAGTAACATTCACCGAAGTCTACCTCGGGCAGGTCTCGACGACGGATTTCCGCAAGAACCCTCGCGGCGAACTTGGCACGCGGACCGCTACATTGCACAAAGAAGGGATAGAAAAACTCAGAGCCAACTGGATTTATCGACTCTGAGGGTCTCAGCCGATTTGAAGCCTGGCCAACCTCACGATGGCGTGGCAAGCCATGTCAAAGTAGTGAGCATCCTTTTCGATGCCGATACTGCGGTAACCAACCGCCTCTGCTGCGGCGAGCGTTGACCCCGAACCCGCAAACGGGTCCAGCACCGTGCCCTCTCCCAAGGGCAATACCGCTCGCACCAGCTGCCTTAGGAACGCCTGTGGCTTGAGGCTGGGATGGGGAGCAAGGGACCGTTCTGACTTTCGCGTGGGTCCTGAAGAAATGACGTCTCCAAAAGGCTTGTCAGAAGACGGACGCCGGAACCCTCCCGTCTTCCATTTTCTCAGATTGTCTTGCACCCGTCCTTCAATCGGCCTGCGAAACACCAGCCACGGCTCCCACATCGACCGTGGCATAACGCTCACGCCCGAGAACTCTTCGTGTGCGGCTTTCGGACGATCACCGCCTCTCATAGTCATCACCAGACGAATGATCTCTCCCCGCCGCTCCAAGCCAGCACGGGCAACCGCATTGGCTACAACATGCGAAAGCAGAGGATTGCTGGCCACCACGACGTTTGCACCGGGAGTCAATATGGGGAGAAGCAAGCGAGCCCAAGAGAAAAAGAACTCTTCCAGTAGTCGAAGATCGCTCGGTGTCAACACGGTGAAACGCGGCAATGGCGATCGTTTAGCCCCATCGAAGGAGGGTGGAATCCGCCACACTCCGCCTTTCCCGTTCCTGAGCTTCTCTTGTTGTTCTGGCGAATACTCAACCAACCCGTAAGGGGGGTCTGTGACTACTGCGTGAACGCTATTGGCCTCTCGGGTTTTGAGCCAATCGCAGCAGTCCGCGTGTATTAAGAGTGCATTTCCGATCATAGACGACCGGGATGTCCTGTTTTCCAGCTCGCGTTTACGCACCTCGCGCAACGCATCGCCAAAGTTCAGCGCATATTGCGCCCGTTCCATGCGGACGAACATTTGCGGCGTGTTCAATCGCAAATACGAACGAATGGACGACGACGGCACGGAGCCGATTCGCTGTGCAACCTCGTGTTCGATTTCCTTGACTGACGCGCCCCGCGGTCTTTCCGACAGAACCTCAACGATCGCGTCGCGCACTGCTCCCGGCCGGTGTTTCATCCTGGACGAACATTCTTGTTGAACCATGTCGGACATTGTAGACGTCTAGACGTCAATCCGCAAGTGCATCTGCTTTTTTCTCGCGTTCCCAATTTGCTGATGACTTGACAACTCAGCCCTCTTCACACACGCGCTCCATCAGCCGCCGCATGAACGCTTCGCACTGCGCGAGTTGATCGAGCGTCACGTACTCGTTGGGCTTGTGCGCCTGCTCGATCGAGCCCGGGCCGCACACGACCGCGGGGATCCCCGCCTGCTGAAAGAGCGCCGCCTCGGTCCCGAATGAGACCTTGCCGGCCGCATCGGTTCTGGCGAGCGCCCTGGCGAGCGTGACGATCTCCGCCTGCTCCGCGGTGTCCAGAACGGGAAATACCGACATCTCCTTCCACTCGAAGCCGGTTGCCGGATCGACCTCGTGCATCTCGGGTAGAAGCTTCGCCGCGACGAAACCCTTCACGTCCGCGAAGAGCGCTTCGGGATCCTCGCCCGGAAGATAACGGATCTCGAAATCGAAGGTACATTCGCGCGGCACGATGTTCACCGCCGTGCCGCCGCGAATCACGCCGGTGTGCACGGTGGTGTACGCGATGTCGTAGGTTGCATCGAACGGGCCGCTGTCGCGGAACTGCCGCGCGATGTTCTTGAGGTACGCCACCACTTCGGCCGCGGCCTCGACGGCGTTGACGCCGCGCGGCGCGTACGCCGAATGGCAGGCATGCCCGCGCACCGTACAGCGGTAGGCCTTTTTTCCCTTGTGCGCGATGACCGGCTTCATTCCGGTCGGCTCGCCCACGATGCAGGAGGCGGGCCGGATGGCCGCCTGCGCGAGATCGGCGAGGAGTCGCCTCACGCCGAGGCAACCCACCTCCTCGTCGTAGGAGAGCGCGAGGTGAACTGGCGTCTTCAGATTGCGCTCCAGAAACTCGGGCGCGAGCGTGAGCGCAACCGCGATGAAGCCTTTCATGTCGGCGGTGCCGCGCCCGTAGAGCCTGCCGTCCTTCTCCACCACCTCGAAGGGATCGGTGTCCCACGGCTGGCCCTCCACCGGCACCACATCGGTGTGTCCCGAGAGCACGATGCCCGCCCGGTCGGTGGGGCCGAGCGTCGCAAAGAGGTTCGCTTTCCTGCGCTCGTCGTCGAACGTGAGCCGCGACTCCACGCCGAGCGCCTTGAGGTGGTCGCGCGCGTAGTGGATCAGATCGAGATTGGATTCGCGGCTCACGGTGTTGAACGCGACGAGCCGGCGCAGCATCTCGATGCTCGCGGGCGCACCGGTTGCAACGGGGGCATGCATCAGCGCCTCCGCCAAGGAAGATGACGAGCATAGGACCGGGGAAATCGCGTTGTCAACGCTTTCGCGTACAGCGACGCACCCGGAGGATTTTCAGGTATGCTTTCGGCGCCCGCCTGAAGAAATAACGTCGATGCCAACGAAATCGCTTGCGGCATGCCTGATTTGCTGGTTTGCGTCTGCTGTCGGCGCGGACGAGTTGCGCATCGGGCTGAGCGCCGACGTGACGACCTTCGATCCCCATTTCGTTGCCGCGCAGCCGAACCTCACCGCGCAGCACCACGTGTTCGACTCGCTGGTTCACGTCGACGAGCGCGGACGGCCGATCCCCGTGCTCGCCTCGTGGCGCACGCTCGATTCCCTCACCTGGGAATTCAGGCTGCGGCAGGGCGTGAAGTTCCACGACGGGACCGAACTCACCACTGAAGACGTCGTGTTCTCGCTCGAGCGCCCGCTCACCATCACCGGCAGCCCCGGCGGGTACGCGACCTACGTCCGCCCCATCGTGGCCAAGGAGATCGTGGACCGCTATACCGTGCGGCTCAAGACCGCCGCGCCGTACGGCGCGCTGCTCGAGGACCTCGCCGAGGTGCTGATCGTGTCGAAGAAGGCCGCGGCGCGGGCGACGAGCGAGGACTTCGACAGCGGCAGGGCGGCGGTCGGCACCGGCCCGTACAAGCTCGTGCGGTTCTCGCGCGGCGACCAGATCGAGCTTGCGCGGCACGACGGATACTGGGGCGGGCGGACGCCGTGGGACAAGGTGACGCTGCTCGTCCTGCCGAGCGATCCGGTGCGCACCGCCGCGCTGCTCTCAGGGCAGATCGACGCGATCGAGCACGTCCCCACGGCGGACATCGCGCGGCTGCGCAGGAACCCGGCTTTTCGCCTCGCCCAGGCGGTATCATGGCGCACGATCTTCCTGCACGTCGATCAATACCGCAACCGGCCGCCGGGTGTCTCGTCCCGAACCGGCGCACCGCTCGCGCGCAACCCGTTCAAGGACATCCGCGTGCGCCGCGCGATGTCGAAAGCGATCAACCGCGCGGCGATCGCCGAGCGCGTGATGGAAGGGCTCGCGCTGCCCGCGGCAAACGTCGTGTCACCCAGCGTCTTCGGGCACGATCCCGCGGTGAAGCCCGAGCCCTACGACCCGGAAGGCGCGAGAAAGCTGCTCGCCGAGGCGGGCTGGCCCGGCGGTTTTTCCGTCACGCTCGCGACGCCCAACAACCGCTACATCAACGACGAGCAGGTGGCGCAGGCGGTAGCGCAGATGTTCTCGCGCATCGGCATCGCGACGAAGGTCGAGGCGATGCCGCTGAGCGCCTATTTCGGCAAGGCGCGCAACAAGGAATTCGGAGTCGCGCTGCTCGGGTGGGGCTCGCTCGCAGCCGACCTCGCCTTGCGCTCGCTCGCCGGGACGCCCGATCCCGGGAAGGGCTTCGGTGCATGGAACTGGGGCGGCTATGCCGACGCGAAGCTCGATCAACTCGTCGCGCAGGCGCTCGGCACGGTGGATCCAGCGAAACGCGAAGCGCTCGCCCGCAGCGCAGCCGCGCTTGCCGCGCGCGAGATCGCCTTCATTCCGCTGCACTACCAGATCGTCACGTGGGCGATGAAGAAATCGCTCACCTACGCGGCGCGCACCGACGAATTCACCTTCGCGCATCACTTCCGCCCGCAACAGGCCGCAAAATAATGGACAGGATTAACAGGATTTTTTCAGGATTGACAGTAAAGTAGCGCTGGTTTCTGCGGGAAAAAAACGCTCCGACTATGCTCGCTTTCATCCTCCGCCGCCTCGCGCAAAGCGTGCTGGTGCTCGCGGTGATGTCGGCGCTGGTGTTCGCCGGCGTCTACGCGATCGGCAACCCCGTCGACATTCTCATCAGCCCGCAGGCCGACCAGGCGGAGATCGAGCGCACGATCCGCGCGCTCGGGCTCGACCAGCCGCTGTGGCTGCAGTACTGGCGTTTTGTCGCGCATGCGCTCACCGGCGACCTCGGCAACTCGTTCATCGCGAACGTGCCGGCGATCCGGCTCATCCTCACCCGCATGCCGGCGACCGTCGAGCTGGCGCTCGCGGCGACATTGATCGCGGTCCTGTTCGGCGTTCCGCTCGGATTGTGGGCGGGATTGAAGCCCGACTCGATCGCGGGCAAGACCATCATGGCGGGCTCGATCCTGGGATTCAGCCTGCCGACCTTCTGGGTGGGGGTGATGCTGATCATGGTGTTCTCGGTCGGGCTCGGGTGGCTGCCGCCCACCGGCCGCGGGGCGACCGCCACCGTGCTGGGCGTGGAGCTTTCCATCCTCACCTGGGACGGCATCCAGCACATCCTGATGCCTGCGACCAATCTCGCGCTGTTCGAGCTCGCGCTCCTGATACGGCTCACGCGTGCCGGCGCGCGCGAGGCGTTGGCGCAGGACTACGTGCGTTTTGCCCGCGCGAAGGGCCTCACGATGCGCCGGGTGGTGCTCG
>JACQGO010000059.1 GCA_016199485.1 Betaproteobacteria bacterium | reverse complement strand
CTATTGCACTAAGCAGTACGACAGGAATTTCCAATTTCTCGCCCCGGAGCGGCAGGACGAAGTTCTGCACGGGCTTGAGGAGGGGAACATCGAGCTTGAATCGGTTTCCTCGCGGCTCTTCTTCCGCCTGTTGCTGAGAAATGTTGAAGGAACAAGACGTTGATGATCACGAGTAGGGGCTTCGGTTTCTAGCCGTGACAACTAAACTTAAAGCCGTTGATGTCGTGGTAGTGGGTGCGGGACTCGCTGGCACGATAGTGTGCAAGGAACTGAGTGATGCAGGACTTAGAGTAGTCGCGCTTGAGCGTGGGCGCATGGTCGACCCCAATCACGACTTCGCGATGCCATACGCGCAGGATGAACTCAAGCACAACCGTCATAACGATCTGTTACAGAATCTCTCGCGTGAGACGATCACCTTTCGCAACTCGATGAACGAGACTGCGCTGCCGATGCGCGAGTTGGGCTCATTCAAACCTGGCGAATGCGTGGGCGGCGCGGGCGCTCACTGGGGCGGCCTGTACTGGCGTTTTCTGCCATGGGACTTCGAGACCCGCAGCCGCACGATTGCGCGCTACGGCAAGGACATGTTCCCCGAAGGTTGCACCAGCCAGGACTGGGGCATTACCTACGAGGAGTTGGAGCCGTATTACGACCAGTTCGAATATTTGTATGGGATTGGCGGGAAAGCGGGCAATGTCAATGGCGAAATCCAACCCGGCGGCAATCCCTTCGAAGGCCCGCGCTCACGAGAGTTTCCAAATCCGCCAACCAAGCCGACGTTCGCCGGTTCGCTGTTCGTAAAGGCCGCGGAGTCGCTCGGCTACCAGCCGTTTTCGACAGCCACGGCAAGCATGACGCGCCCCTATATTAATCCGTACCGATTGATGCTCGGTGAATGTGTACACGGTGGCTTCTGCGGCGGCTATAACTGTGCAATGGGCGCGAGAGCGACCCCGCTGACGACCGTGTTACCGGTGCTGCTCAAGCAGAAGAATTTCGAATTGCGCCCACACGCCTACGTCACCAAGGTGAACCTCGATTCCGAAAAAAAGCGTGCAGTGAGCGTGAGCTACGTGGACGCGCAGGGGCGCGAAATGGAGCAGCCCGCGGAACTGGTGATACTTGCATCCTATGTGTTCAATAACGCGCGCCTGATGCTGCTTTCCGGCATCGGCAAGCCTTACGACCCGATCAGCAACCAGGGCGTAGTGGGCAGGAACTACGCGTATGTTGCCAAGGGTGATGTGAAGTTGTTCTTCGAGGACAAGATATTCAACCGGTTTATGGGCGGCGGCGGCCTCGGCGTTGCCATCGATGAATTCAACGGCGATAACTTCGATCACGCCGGTCTCGGCTTCATTGGCGGCGCCTTTTTGACCGTAATCAGCCGTGGAGCAACGCCAATCGGCACTCACCCGGTGCCGGCTGGCACGCCGGGTTGGGGCTCAGGCTGGAAGAGAGCCGTCGCGCAGTATTACAACCGCTCGTTCCAGATCGACGCTTATGGCGGGTGCCAAAGCTATCGCAGTCACTATCTTGACCTTGACCCCGCTTACCGCGACGCTTACGGGCTGCCGCTCATACGCATGACGTTCGACTGGGGCGAGAATGAGAAGAAGATGTCGGCCTATGTCACCGACAAGGGAGCGCAGATCGCTGAGGCTATTGGCCCCTCAAAAATGAGTATCCATCCGGTCACCGGCAAGTACAGCATCGTGCCGTATCAGAGTACGCACAATACGGGCGGAGCGGTGATGGGTGCGGATCCGGCCACCAGCGCGGTCAACAAGTATTTGCAATCGTGGGATGTCCCGAATGTATTCGTGATTGGCGCCAGCGCCTTTCCGCAGAATAGCGCCAACAGCCCGACCGGGACGGTGGGGGCGCTCGCGTGCTGGGCGGCAGACTCGATCAGGGATCGGTACCTAAAGCGGCCCGGCGCATTGACGTAAGCCGGGGCAGCACCGAAGCAACTGGAGCTTGAAGCGCAACGTCAGTAACGGTTGGATGGGCGAGATGCACGAGCAACCTACGTGTCGCACAGCGACATACACAAAGGGAGCGGACCATGTTTAAGTATGTACATCACATCCACTATTTGGTCCACGACCGCGATGCGATGGTGGAGTACCTGGAGAAGAACTTCGGCATGAAGCCGGACCACTTGTTCGAGGACAAGGATCTACACAGGAAAGAAGCGGGCTATGACATTGGTAAGACCCAACTTCAAATTGTCGAGCCCACTGATACCGAGTCCACGCAAGCGCAACACCTGGCGAAGCACGGCCCTGGGGTATACCATGTCGCGTGGGCGATCGACAATTTCGAGAAGGTAGTGCCAGAGCTGGTAGCGAAAGGCAACAAGATCAAATACACCAAAGAGCTCGCAAGAGAAAACATTCTAAAGAGCCCACGCGGCTATCAGAATTGCAACATCGATCCGGCGAGCTCTCATGGCGTGTGGTTTCAGCTGGTACGAGAAGATTGACCAGCGCCGCCCGGCCGCTGGAACAGAAGCCGGCAGAGTGAAGAGATCCCGCCAAACGGCGCCTCACTGCTAGATCGCCAGCAGGTACATGCCGAGTCACAGCGGTGGATGGCGTTCACACCATCCCGCAGCGACTTCGTAGGCTGCCGCCACTTGGTAGATCATCTCCTCGGCGAAGTGGCGGCCGGCTATCTGTAATCCCAACGGCAATCCCTTCGAGCTGAAGCCCATCGGCAACGTAAGCGCAGGCATGCCGGTCAGGTTATACATACGGTTGGTAACGCCCCGTTTCGCCGGATCGGCGAGCAACTGGGCCATCGAATCCGCAGGACCTTCTCGTCCAGGGCTGATGATGAGATCTGTGCCGGACGCAAACACCGAAGCGTACGTGTCCCGAAGCTCCTTACCGTTCTCGAGCGCGCGCTCATAGTCGGTATCGCGATACTGCTTCGCTTTCAGAACCCGCTGCTTGAAGGTCGCGCCGAACTTATCGGGATAGGCTTCGAGATTCGCCTTGTGGTATTGGTACGCTTCATACGTCATGACTTGGGCCGTCACGTCACTGGCTTGCTGCAGCCCCGGCACTTCGATATCTCGCGTCGTGGCGCCCAGCTCACGCAAGGCCTTTTCGGCGCTTGCAAAGGCGTTGAGCATTTCCGGCTCATGAGGGTTCGACTCAATGAAACGCCGCGGAACACCTATGCGGACGCTGCGGATATCCGTGCCGATGAGGCGCTGAAAATCAGGCACAGCAGCATCAATCGAATATCGGTCGCGCATATCATATCCGGCCATCACTTGCAACATGATCGCATTGTCCCGCACCGTTCTCGTCATGGGGCCCACGTGGTCTAGACTGGGGGCCAACGGAATGACGCCATACGCGCTTACTCGCCCGAACGTCGGTTTCATTCCGACAACCCCGCAAACAGAAGCAGGATGGCGAATTGAACCTCCGGTATCCGTGCCCGTCGCGCCCATGCACAGCCCGGCCGCGACCGCCGCCCCGGAGCCGCTGCTCGAGCTGCCCGGAGCATAATCGGAATTCCACGGGTTTCGCGCAGCCGGAAATGCTTCGTCTGGTCCAGGCGAACCGAACGCAAATTCATGCAGCGAAGTCTTGCCTAGACAGATAGCGCCGGCGTCGCGAAGTCGGTCGAAGACCGCAGCGTTTTCCCCGGGCACCCAGTCTTGGAGGAATCGCGAGTGCGCGGTCGTGCGAACGCCCTTGGTCCAGATGATATCCTTGTGGCCGATCGGAATCCCGTGCAGCGGCCCGCGGTAGCGCCCTGCCCGAATCTCTTTCTCCGCTTGATGCGCCGCTTCAACAGCCATTTCTCGGGTGACGGTAATGAAGGCATGTAGCTGTTGATCGAGCGCCTCGATACGCTGCAGGTACACGCGCGTCAGCTCGACCGGTGAAAGTTCCCCGCGGCAGATCAAAGGAGCCGCCGCACCAATGCTCAGGTATTGCAGACTTCCCCTCACGATCTAGTCTCCTAAGTCGAGTTCCCACTTCTATTATGCATTCTGCCTGTCTCATAGTCACTTGTCCTACCGGGAGACAGCTATCGGTGCCGGACCTCGCTACCGCAAGTGGCAGCCACGGTCGAAGAGAGAGACCGATGTTACGTGGAGTGAGCGCGGCTTCGCACGACCGTGTTTGGACGCTCTAGACGGAGGCGTCGCGACGGCGCTCACACCACTGCGCGTAGTCGAGAGTGTGCTACCTGCGGCATGACGTAGAATGTGAACGACCGAGCCGCGATGGAGATTGCGGTGGTCAGGTGCGACCCGGAACCTTGAAGAGCGCCATCAGCTCGCCCACGCGCTCGACCGACTCGAGCGCCCACAGCGCGGCGAGCGCTTCGTCAATCTGCGAGGGTGCGAGCAGCGGGGCGGCGAGCGACCTGAATTTCTCTTCCAGCCGCGCGCGCGCAAGCGGGTTCTTCGGATGCCCGGGCGGGTAGTCGACGCGCTTCGTGAGCACGCGCCCGTCCTTGAGGTGAACCGTCGCGATGCCGGGGAAGGTCGCGGGGTAAAGTCCCTCCAGCTCCGGGGCGACGGTGAGCTCGACCCGCGCCATGAGATCGCGCACGTCCGCCGAGCGGATGCGCTCGTCCGTGAATTGCGCGGGCCCGACGTCGCCGTCGAGCAGTGCCACCGCGACGCAGTAGTTGAAGCTGTGGTCGGCGGTCTCGCGCGTCGTGGGCACGAGCTTCAACTTGTCCCATGAGGGTTTCTTGAACGCGTAGTCGTAGAGCCCCACCACCACCTTGTCGATTGTCCGCGGATCGATACGGTAGTCGCGGCGCAATTCGAGCGCGGCGTGCACCGGCCCGAGCGTCATGGTCTCGATCGCGTAGTTCTTGATGATGCTCTTCAGTATCCTGTATTCGGTGACCGGCGCGGTGAGCCGTTCCACGTCGGCTTCGGCGGCTACCACGTTGATGTAGCCGTAGTCGCCCTCGAAGATACGCAGCGGCCCGGTCATGCCCTCGGCGGCGAGCAGCGCCGCGAGCACCCCGTCGCAGGCGGCCTTCGCTTCCGCGCTCGCCTTGGTCATCGGGATCACGCCGCGGCGGATCTCCCCGAGCGCGTTCGAGTGGGTCCCGGCGATTGCGAGCGCGTGCGCGGTCTTCTCCGGCGAGAGCCCGAGCATCAGCGCGCTCAACGCCGCGGCCGCATATGGCACGTTGGTCGCGTGGTCCCAGCCGCGGTCCCACAGGTTGGGCTTGCCGGCGTATTCGACGAGTCGGATGTGGACTTCGTAGGCGAGTGCGAGCGCCGCCACCACGTCCCTGCCGGTCTTGCCCTCGCGCTCGGCGAGCGCCAGCGCCGTCGCCGCGTTCCCGCTCGGGTGCGAGGGGTCGCGGGCGAAATAGGTGTCGTTGTAGTCGAGGTAGCGGATCATGGTGCCGTTCGCGAGCGTCGCGTTCAACGCGGAAGTCCGCTCGCCCGTGCCGAGCACCGTCGCTTCCGCGCGACCGCCGAGGCGAGAGACCACCGAGCGCACGATGCGCGAGGGCGCGCTGTCGAAAGCGCCGAGCGCGCAGCCCAGCGAATCGAGCACCAGCACCTTGGCTTTTTCCACCGCGGCGGCGGGCAGTTTGTCGAACGTGAATTGCGCGTTGAGCGCGGCGAGCTTTTCAACGACGGTGGGCATTTGAAGTCGGCCTTCTATCGATCATGCGCTGACGACCCGCGTGTCGCCGATCGCCGGTCGCAGCACGAGGCAAAGCGGCAGCGTGAGGAATACCGCGACGCCGACGACCGCGATGGTGGTCCCGACACCGAGCAGGTCGCCGAGCAGCCCGTAGCCGAGCGGCGCGGCGATGCCGCAGGTCGACCCCAGCGTGTAGAACAGGCCGAAAGCGCGCGGCAGCCGGTCCTTGTCGACCAGATCGCCGATCGTGGCGTAGAGCACCGAGGAGGTGCCGTTGAGCGCTACCCCGATCAGCGGCAGCAGGATGAACGCGGCGAGGCTGGGAAGCGCGAGCGTCGCGAGTATGCCGCAGCCGGTCGCGATTTCGGTGATGACCACGGTACGGATGATGCCCAGCCGCTCGGCGAGAAAGCCGCACGCGAGCTTGCCCGCCATGCCGCCAACGAGAATCAGGGGCACCGAAAGCGCGGCCCAGCCTTCCGGGAGGCCCTTGGCGATCATCAGGAACGCGATGAAGGTGAGGAACCCTGTGCGCGTGCTGCTGTCGACGATCTCGATCAGGCACAGCGCGGTGAACCCCCGGCGGTTGCGTATTCCCCAACCCCTGATCTTTTGCGTCGCCGGCGAGGCGGCCGAATGCGCGTGGTGGATCGAGGTGTCCTGTAGCAGGAGCACGACCGCCGCGGCGCAGGCGAGTGCGAGCGCTCCGAACCCTAGGACCGGCGCCTGCCACGAGATCCCGCCGACGACCAGCAGGCTTACGATGCCGCCGAACGCGAACTTGCCGACGTCGCCGGCGAAATTATAGGTGCCGAGCGCCGCGCGCCGCCCTTCGCCCGGGTAGGCGTGCGAGATGATCGACGAGCACAGCGGATGCTGGAACGCCGCGCCGAATCCCGCGAAAAACAGCGCGAGCAATATCGCGATGAAGCCCGGCGCGTACCCGAGCGCGAAAAATGCGAGTCCCGTCGCCGCGGTGCCGAACGCGAGCAGGTTGCGTTCACCGAGGCGCTCCGCGATGAGCCCAACCGGGATCTGGAACGTTGCCATCGCCGCGCGGTGCGCCGAGCGGATCAATCCAACCTGCGCGAGCGAGAGGTTGAACGCCTGTGCCAGGATCGGCAGCAGCACGTAGGTGATGTCGGACAGACCGTCGTGCAGCGTGTGCGTTGCGCAACACGTGGCGAGCGTGCGACGGGTTTTTTGCTGGGGCAAGCCGGCTCCGTGTTCCTGGCGGATGATTGGTTACGTGGTGCAATCATAACAGCAGCCCCGGGCCGCGGGTAGGGCGGGCGGCGCGACGAGGTGCTACAATCGCGTCCTCGAAAACGCCCGGATGCCGCGCAACGCGGCGCCGGCCCACACGGAATTTCGCGATGGAGTACGTCGTTTACATATTCGGCGCCCTGTTTTTTTTCCTCTCGTTCGTGCTGCTGTTTGCGTACTACCGTACCAGGCACGCGGGCATGCTGTTGATGGCGGTGGCGTATGGCGCTTCGGCGGGGCTCGCGATCGTCATCATGCACTGGTGGCCGTTGCTCGCCGGTTTCGCACTGGTCTGGATCCTGCGCCTGCTCGGGCTCGATCCCGGCCTTCCGCGCGAGCCGAGCCAGTAGCGCGGAGCGAACGAGGGATGGCCCGCAGGGCCGGGGTGCTTGAGAGAAGAGACGCGCATCTCCACCACCCCGTCGCTTCGCGCCACCCCTCCTCAAAAAGGAGGGGAAATCATCGTGTATTAGCGGTGTACTTGTTGCACGAGACGATACGGGCGCTTATTTGCCGCCGGCCGTGTCAGGTGCGTCCTTACCGTTGCCGTCGCTCGGATCGAGCAGCATCAGCACGTCCTTGACGGTGCCGTCCCGATCGAAGCGCACCGAGAGCGTTGCGCCGCCCGTAGTCTTCGCGTCCAGGCGCCAGTCCCACACCGGTTCGCCGCCGAGGAAAAGCACGTCCGAGGGCCGGCCCAGCAGCTCGCGGACCTCGCGCTTGGTCATCTGCGGCTTGATCTGCGCCACGGCGTCTTCCGTCAGCACCTGCTTTACTTCCCTCACCACGTAGTCGCGTCCGAAGCGCAGGATGTAGGTGAACCTGCCGGACGGGCCGGTCGCGTACTCCCAGACCTCGTCTCCGTTGCCGGAGAACCGGATATCCGTCGGATTGCCCAGACGGGCGCGCACCTCCGTCATCGTCCACTGGCCGGGAGTGACCGAGGAATACGAGGCACAGCCGCTCAGAACGGCTGCACCGATGAGCATCAAAGCGAGCAACAGGCGGTCTTGCATGGTGATCCTCCTTCTGGGTGCCTCGGTGCGCGGGAAGCGAGCACCGCTGTCTGTTAGACGGGCGAGGTCGGGAAAAGTTATCGCTCCGGTACCGAAACGGCGGTCAGCCGGGCGCCCCGTAGCCCCCGCCGCCCGGCGTCTCGATCACGAACACATCCCCCAGCTGCATTTCGATTTCGGCGCAGCCGGAAAGCTCGAGGACCGCGCCGTCGGCGCGCTTCACCCGGTTGTGGCCCGCCTTGCCGGGCTCTCCGCCCGCCATGCCGTAAGGCGCGATGCGGCGGTGACCGGAGAGGATCGCCGCCGTCATCGGCTCGAGGAAACGCACGCGCCGGATCGCGCCGTTCCCGCCCTGCCAGCGGCCGCGGCCACCGCTCGCGCGGCGGATCGCGAACTCTTCCAGCAGCACCGGGAAACGCCATTCGAGCACTTCCGGGTCGGTCAATCGCGAGTTCGTCATGTGCGTCTGCACGCAGTCGGCGCCGTCGAAGCCGGGTGCGTCGCCCGCCGCGTCGTGCCCGAGCACGCCCGCGCCCGAGCCGCCGGCGATCGTCTCGTAATACTGGTAACGCTCGTTGCCGAAGGTAAAGTTGTTCATCGTGCCCTGCGACGCGCCCATCACGCCGAGCGCCCCGTAGAGCGCGTCCGTCGCGCATTGCGAGGTCTCGACGTTGCCCGCGACCACAGCTGCCGGATAGCGCGGGTTGAGCATCGAGCCTTCGGGAATGATGACCTTGAGCGGCCTCAGGCACCCGGCGTTCAACGGGATGTCGTCGCTCACCAGCGTGCGGAACACGTAAAGCACCGCGGCCATTGTCACCGCCGAGGGCGCGTTGAAGTTGTCGGCAAGCTGCGGGCTGGTGCCGCTGAAATCGATCACCGCGCTGCGGGCGGTGCGGTCGATGCGGATCGCGACGCGGATCACCGCGCCGTTGTCCATCTCGCAGGCGAAGTCGCCGTCCCTTAGCACGTCGATCACGCGTCGCACCGACTCCTCGGCGTTGTCCTGCACGTGCCGCATGTAGGCGCGCACGACATCGAGTCCGAAGTGCTCCGCCATGCGCATGAGTTCCGTCACGCCCTTGTGATTGGCGGCGATCATCGCGGTGAGATCGGCGAGGTTCTGCTCGATGTTGCGCGCGGGATACCGGCCCGAGGCGAGCAACGCGCGGGTTTCGGTCTCGCGCAGCCGCCCTTGATCGACGAGCAGGAAATTGCGGATCAGCACGCCTTCTTCGTCGATGTGGCGGCTCGCGGGCGGCATCGAGCCCGGGGTCGTGCCGCCGATGTCGGCGTGGTGCCCGCGCGAGCCCACGTAGAACAGGATGCGCGCGCCCGCCGCATCGAAGACCGGCGTGATCACCGTGAGGTCCGGAAGATGCGTGCCGCCGTGATAAGGATCGTTCAGCAGGTAAACGTCGCCGGCGCGCATGCGTCCGGCGTTGTCGCGGATCACCATCTTCACGCTCTCGCCCATCGAGCCCAGGTGCACCGGCAGATGCGGCGCGTTGGCGATCAGATCGCCCCGCGCGTCGAACAGCGCGCACGAGAAATCGAGGCGCTCCTT
>JACQGO010000352.1 GCA_016199485.1 Betaproteobacteria bacterium | reverse complement strand
GTGCGGGAGGGGCCAAGGAGAACGACATGAAAACCGTAAGACAGCTGCTGCAGTCAAAGGGCGGTGCGATTTATTCCGTTTCGCCGGACGCGCGCGTGTTCGAAGCGCTCGAGCTGATGGCGGAGAAGGAAGTGGGTGCGCTGGTGGTGCTGGAGGGCGGCAGGCTCGCCGGCATCATTTCCGAGCGCGATTATGCACGCAAGGTCATCCTGCACGGCAAGTCCTCGCACGATATCCCGGTGCGCGCGATCATGACCGACAAGGTGGTGACCGTGCAGCCGGGCCAGACGGTCGAGGAATGCATGGCGCTGGTGACCAACGAGCGCATCCGCCATCTCCCCGTGGTCGAGGGCGGAAAGCTCCTCGGCGTGCTGTCCATCGGGGACCTGGTCAAGGAAGTGATCGCCGAGCAGGAGCAGACCATCAAGCAGCTCGAGTCCTACATCATGAGATGATGAGATTCGGGGCGATCATCATCGGCGACGAGATCATGTCCGGCCGGCGCAGCGACCGGCACATGGCGAAGGTGATCGAGGCGCTCGCGAGCCGCGGCCTGGAGCTCGCGTGGTGCAAGTACCTCGGCGACGATCCGGAGCTCATCACTGCGACGCTCAAGCGCACTTTGGGCTCGGATGACGCCGTGTTCTGCTTCGGCGGGATAGGCGCGACCCCCGACGATCACACGCGCGGCTGCGCGGCGCGCGCCGCGGGGACGGCGCTCGAGCTTCATCCGCAGGCCGAAGCGGAGATCCGCGCGCGCTTCGGCGCGGAGGCGACGCCGCAGCGGCTGATGATGGGCGAGTTCCCGCGCGGAGCGCAGATCATCCCCAACCCCCACAACCGCATTCCGGGGTTCAGCCTCGGCAGGCATTACTTCCTCCCCGGCTTCCCCGAGATGGCGTGGCCGATGATGGAGTGGGTGCTCGATACCTGTTACGCGAACCTCGCTCAGCCCGGGCGCGTTGCCGAGTCGGCGATCATCGTGCGCGGCGCGGGCGAGAGCCAGCTGATCGAACTCATGAACGAGTGCCTGAAGAAATTTCCCCGCGTCAAGGTGTTCAGCCTGCCGCGCATCGCGCCCGATGACCGGCATATCGAGCTCGGCGTGCGCGGCGACCCCGGGGAGGTCGGTGCGGCGATCGGCGAGTTGAAGCGCGGTGTGGCGAAGCTCGGCTTCAGCTGGAGCGACGCGCGCTGAACGTTGCGGGGGAGATGCCTTGCCCCGCGGCCCTGGCGATGTTCTCGTAAGCGGAGTGGGCCGCGGCGATCGCGGATTTTGCCGCTGCGATCGCGCCGCGAGCGCCTTGACGCTTTCCACGGTGTCTGAAAACGCGCTTTTCGCCGCTTGATCGGACTTTGACTTCTCGCGATCCCCCCGCTACGATGAAAACCGCTTCCTGATCAGGGAACTAGCCCAACAACTCGGTTTCGTGCGGAAGCGCTCACTCGTATCTATGCCGGCCCATTCTGACGCCCGCGATATTCCCGACCTGCGCCAGGTCACCGCACCGGACGGGACGCGCCGTCTCGAGTTATCCGGCCCGTGGAATTTGCGCGCCCTGCAGAAACGCCTCGCCGACCTGATGCCGCAGCTTGCCGCCTTCGCCGCCGAGGGCGGCTGGCAGTGGGACATGCGCGAGGTGAGCGCGCTCGATCATGCAGGGGCGCTCGTCCTGTGGCGCGCTTGGGGCGGACGCCGTATCGCGTCGCTCGCGCTTCGCCCCGAGCACGAAACGCTGTTCGGGAAGCTCGCGCTGCCCCCCGAGCCGCGCGCGGCGGCGCGCCGCCTCGATTGGGCGGCACCGATTGCATGGTTGGGACAAAAAACACTGTCGTTTGCCGAGCACCTGCTCGGCCTAGTCACGATGATAGGCAACGTGGTGCTTGATCTCGGCTACGTGCTGCGCGAGCCGGCGCGCATGCCGTGGCGGGAGATTTCGGCGCATATCTACCGCACCGGCGCACAGGCGCTCGGCATCACCGCTCTGGTGGGATTTCTGATCGGGGTGGTGCTAAGCTACCTCTCCTCGCACCAGTTGAAGCTGTTCGGGGCGGACGTCTACATCGTCAACATCGTCGGCGTCAGCGTCGTGCGCGAGCTGGGGCCGATGCTCGCCGCGATCCTGGTAGCGGGGCGGTCCGGCTCGGCGATGACCGCGCAACTCGGCGTGATGCGCGTGACCGAGGAACTGGACGCGATGTCGGTAATGGGAATTCCGCACGCGCTGAAGCTGATCCTGCCGAAGATCATCGCGTTGGCGGTTTCGCTGCCGCTCATCGTGCTGTGGACCGACGCGGTCGCGATCGCCGGCGGCATGGTGGCGGCGCAGGTCGAGCTGGGCTTGAGCCCGCGCTATTTCATCGATCGCCTGCCGGAAGCGGTGCCGATCGCCAATTTCTGGCTCGGAATAGGCAAAGGGGCGGTATTCGGGATGCTGATCGCGCTGATTGCGTGCCACTTCGGGCTGCGCATCCGACCCAACACCGAGAGCCTGGGGGCCGGGACCACCGATTCGGTGGTCACCGCGGTCACGGTGGTGATCCTGGCCGACGCGGTATTTGCGATCATCTTCAAGGACATGGGGGTAGTGTGAGCGAGTGCGTGGTCGAGGTCCGCAGCCTGTGGACGATATTCGACAAGCAGGTCGTTCACCGCGACATCAGCCTGTGTATCTTCCGCGACGAGGTGTTTTGCGTCGTCGGCGGGTCGGGGAGCGGCAAGACGGCGCTGCTCAGGCAGATGCTGGGACTCGAAAAACCGGCGCGCGGCGAGGTGCGGGTGTTCGGACAGCCGTTGCACGAGGGCGACACCGCGGCGCTTGCCACGCTGCGCAGGCGGTGGGGAGTGCTCTTCCAGCAGGGTGCGCTGTTCTCCGCGCTCACTGTCCACGAAAACGTTGCGCTGCCGCTGCGGGAGCTGCGCGCGCTCGACGAGGCGCTGGTCCACGACCTCGTCATGCTGAAGCTCCGGATGGTCGGGATCGAGCCGGAGCATGCGGCGAAACTTCCCGCGGAGCTTTCAGGGGGGATGGTCAAGCGCGTCGCGCTCGCGCGCGCGCTGGCGCTCGAGCCCGAGGTGCTGTTCCTCGACGAGCCCACCGCCGGGCTCGACCCCGACCGCAGCGAGAGCTTCGTCGAGCTGATCAGGGATCTGCGCCGCGAGCTCGAGCTGACCGTGGTGATGGTGACGCACGACCTCGAAACGCTGGCGGCGCTCGCCGACCGGGTCGCGGTACTGTGCGAGCAGCGGCTCGTGGCGGTCGGCACGCTCGACGAGGTACGAAGGCACGACCATCCGTTTATCCGCAACTTTTTCATGGGGCAGCGCGGCCAGCGGGCGTTCCGGGCGGCGCCGCGCGACATCGCCATGCCGGCGGTGTAAACTGTCGCGCCGTCGCACGCGCTGCCAAGAAGGGGGGTCATCACGATGGAAAACCGCGCGCATGCGCTGGTCGCCGGGTTATTCATGCTCCTGCTCGGAACGGGCGTCGTGCTCGCCGGGTTGTGGCTGTCGCGCGAGGCGGTCGAGACCCGGAGTTACACGCTGGTTTCGAAATATCCGATTTCGGGCTTGAGCCCGCAGTCACCGGTGCGCTACCGCGGCGTCGATGTCGGCAAGGTGGACAGCATCGAATTCGATCCGCAGAACCCGCAGCTCGTGCTGATCCGGGTTGCGGTGAGGGCGGATACGCCCATGACCCGCGGTACCTACGCGCAGCTCGTCACGCAGGGCGTGACCGGCCTGTCCTCGGTGATGCTCGACGACGACGGCTCGCGGCCGGAACCGCTGCCGCGCGACGGCGGGGCGGAGGCGCTCATCGAACTGCGCCCGTCGCTTCTTCATCTGCTCACCAGCGCCGGTCACGATCTGATCGCCGATGTGGACGCGGTCGCGGAACGGGCGAAAACGCTGCTCTCCGAAGAAAATCAGGCGCAGTTCATGCGCGTACTTGCCGGTCTGGAATCCGCCGCGGGACGCATTGCGGCACTCGCCGCCGCGGCGCAACCGGCGGCCAGGATGCTGCCCGAGGTCGCTGCCGATGGCCGGAGGGCGCTCCAGCGCGCGGAGGTGCTGATGGGCGAGCTGGGCGAGCTCACGCGGCAGTTGCAGGGCCGCATCGACGCCTTCGACCGCGTGGCGCGCGGCGCGGAACAGATGGCCGGCGCGGCGCAGTCGGCAAGCGCCGCCGTGCTCTCGGAGTCGCTGCCGCGGATCAACGCCCTTGTCGAGGATCTCTCCAGGACGTCCCGCAGCCTGGACCGTCTGCTCGGCGAGCTTTCCGAGCACCCGCAGAGCGTCCTGTTCGGGCGCGCGGCACCGCCGCCGGGGCCGGGTGAACCGGGATTCAGGCAGGAGGCGTCGCGATGAGGGAGACGCGCATGCACAATCCCGGCAGTCGCGCCGCGCCGTGGCCCGCAACGCGACCGGGGGAACGGCGCGGCGATCGTGCGTGCTTGCTCGGCGTTGCCGCAAGCTTGCTCGCGCTCCTCGCCGGCTGCGCGCTCAACCCGCCGCTGCGGGAGGCTCCCGCGAGTTACGATCTCGGGCCCGGCCGC
>JACQGO010000356.1 GCA_016199485.1 Betaproteobacteria bacterium | reverse complement strand
TTCTGATCTTGGCCGCCACGAATCGCCGCGACATAGTGGATCCGGCCTTGCTGCGCCCGGGTCGTTTCGATGTGGTCGTGGAAATCCCGCCCCCCGATAAGCAGGCGCGCTTGGCGATTCTGCGCATACAAACACGTGGCAAGCCGGTGTCCCAGGAGGTGGATCTCGAAGCGATCGCGGCCGGAACGGAAGGCCGGACTGGCGCCGACCTCAGCGCCATCTGCCACCACGCTGCATTGAACGCCATCCGGGAAAGAGTCGGGGAAGGCAGAGGCGCCGAGCAGGAACCTTCGGTCGCTCGCCCCTTGCTCATCCAGCCACGGCATTTCGAGACGGCGCTGAACGAGGCCCTCAAATGACTGATTCGCATGCCGAGGCCTCGATCCTCGGCATCTACCTCTA
This sequence comes from Betaproteobacteria bacterium, assembly GCA_016199485.1. Taxonomy (GTDB): domain Bacteria; phylum Pseudomonadota; class Gammaproteobacteria; order Burkholderiales; family SG8-41; genus JACQGO01. The sequence goes on along the minus strand of JACQGO010000356.1, from coordinate 3,608 downwards.
TTGCCTGGCCCGGCCGGAATGTCTCCCGCTCGTAAGGGGGCCGGCTGAGCAGGACCTGCGCGGCGTGGACGAGCGCTACCCGGTTGGAGCACTGGAAGAGGCTGGGGTGGTGGCGGTGATCGGAGATGTGGACTCCGGAGAATTCTGCGATCAAAACATGCAGAACCTGCCCTGGGTCGCGCCCCGCGCGTGTCGGCATGAGGCGGTGGTGGAGCGGATCATGGGTGCGTCGCCGGTGCTGCCGGTCAAATTTGGCACGATCTTTCGTTCCCGCACGAGACTGATGGAATTTCTGGGCCGGCATCGGGAAGGCATTGTGCGGGTGCTGGATGACCTGCGCGATAAGTCCGAGTGGAGCGTCAAGGGCTATCTCGTCGAAGAGCAAGCCCGGCGGATCGTGACTGCCACGGATCTCGCGATTCAATCGCGACTTGCGGCGCTGTCGACATCGCCGGGGGTCCGATACCTGCAACAGAAGCAACTGGATGCCGAGATTGGTGCGGCGCTGCGCCTCTGGGTGGCGCGGGTGACCCATGACCTCAACGAGAGCTTGGCTCCCCATGCCGTGGCCTCAACCGAATTGCGGTGCCACACCAGCGCGGTGACCGGACGCCCCGAACGCATGGTCTTCAATTGCAGTTTTCTGGTGACCCCTGAGGCTCTCCCCGATTTTCGCGCCGCTTTTTCAGACCAACAGCACGCTCACGAAAGCACCGGCCTGACCCTCGAGTTGCGGGGGCCGTGGCCACCGTACAATTTTTGCCCCACGCTCTCTGAAGGTAAAACATGAAGAAGTCAGCTGGGGCCGTCAACCGGTCTTCGACGAAGAAGGGCACGCCGCCTTCGGCGACCGCGCCCTCGGAAGGGTGGTACGAAAAGCTGTACTACATGCTCCTGGGGAGCATCCCATTCTCGCTCATTTTGATTGATCGGGCATTGCGGGTGGTGTCGGCAAACCGGAACTTCCTCGAGAAGGCGCGACGGAGTGAGGTGAACACAATAGGGGCGCCCATCCGCGAGGTCTTCCCCAGCGCGATCCTGGAGTTTACGCGACTGGAGGTCAAAGTCCGCGGCGTTTTCGACACGGGCCTGCCGCTGCACGGTGCCCAAATGACCTACCGGGCGCCGGGCATTCCCACCCGCATCTATTACTACACCGTGGTCCCGGTGAAGTCGGGGAATGTGGTGGAGCACGCCATGCTCGTGATGGACGATATCACCGAGAAGGTGCAGTTGAGCAAGAAGGCCCGGATGATCGAACGCCACTTGGCGAGCGTGGTCGAGAGCGCCAACGATCTGGTGGTCTCCACCGACGCCGAAGGCCGCATCGTCAGTTGGAACACGGCCGCCGAGCGCATCTCGGGCTATCGGGCCGACGAGGTGCGGGGACAACTGCTGGGCGAACTGTGCGCGAGCGCTCAGCGCGATGACCTGACGGCGATCATTCGGCGGCTGGCCAAGGGCAACGCAGTGAAGTTCCAGGAGCTGAACCTCGCAGCTCGTTCCGGCAGGCTGGTTCCGGTCGATTGGTCCTGTTCCCCGATCCGTGATGATTCCGGCAAGGTGAGCGGCGTGGTCGCGGTCGGACGGGACCTGTCCGAGCGACGGGCGTTCGAGGAGCGCCTCTACCAGAGCGAGAAACTCGCCGCTTTGGGGGTGATGGCCGGGGGCATCGCGCATGAGCTGCGCAATCCGCTGTCGGTCGGTTTCTCCGCCGCGCAGTTTCTCCAAGCGCCGTCTCGCGATCCGGCGTTCCAGCAGGAATGCGTCGGGAAGATCCTTGACGGCATCCAGCGGGCATCGACGATTATCGAGAACCTGCTGCGGTTCGCCCGGCCCGCGCCCAGTAACCAAGTGGAATCGGTGAACCTCGTCGCCTTGGCGAGGGAGACGGCTGGCCTGCTGGCTCCCCGGACGAAGCTTGAGAAGGTCAAGGTGCGTGAAGACTATGAAAACGCATCCGTGCTGATTTCTGGAAACGCGAGCCTCCTGCAGCAGGTGCTCATGAATCTGATCCTGAACGCCTGTCAGGCGATGCCCACCGGCGGCGATATCGTGATCGCGGTCCGGCGAGAGGCTGCCGAAGCGGTGGTATGCGTGTCCGATACGGGCTGCGGGATTCCGACATCTCACCTGAGCAAAGTGTTCGACCCTTTCTTCACGACCCAGCCGGTCGGCAAAGGCACCGGGTTGGGGCTATCCATCTGCTACACGATCGTGAAGCAGCACGGGGGCGTCATTGAGGTGGACAGTGAGGAGGGACGGGGCAGCACGCTAACCGTCCGCCTGCCTTTGGCGGATATTCGGGGAGAGGGGTGAACGCTGATGGCTGAAAGCCTAACCGCGCTGGTCGTGGACGACGAACCCGATGTGTGTTGGGCGTTGGAGACGCTCTTGCTGGGGGATCGGTTCACGGTGGTGACGGTGGGGAGCGGGACTGAGGCGCTCCGGTGGCTCAAGGAGTCGGAGCCGGCGTGTCATCTTATCCTGATTGATGCCAAGCTGTCAGACATCGAAGGGGTGGATCTCGCCAGACGGATTCGGACCGAGACATCCTGCGTCGCGCCGTTGATTCTCGTCTCCGGCTATTTCTATAAGGACGATAGCCTGGTGCAGGAGACGCTGCGCACCGGCCTCGTCTCCGCCTTTGTTGCCAAGCCGTTCCGCCATGACGAGATCCTGAACGCGATCCATGCGGTATTGTCCACTGGACAGGGCTCCACACATCTGGTGTCCTCTCCTTGGTAGTGATTCCTCTATTCGGCCATCTTGAACTTCCCTCCAGCGGCAGCCTTCTCCTCAACGCATTGTTTTTACTCGCGACTGATTGCTGGGGCCCGGGCGTCGCACGCATGGCACCGTTATTGCGCATCCAAGTGTGACGAAGGGTAAGCGGCGCGAGAAGCGCGATGCGTAGGGAGGGTGCATGATGAATGCCGTCACCGCTGGGGTGGGCACCGGGCTTGGCGCCATGGTGCGCGTGTACGACTTGACGCGAGCGTTGTTCGCGGCGATGGGTGTGGCGACGGTGCTCGCCGTCGCCGTCCCGGTTCCACGCGAGGCGATACAACGCCAGACCGTAGCCAGTTCCGCAGCGGGCGAGGCTCCGGGAGCCAACTATTCGGTTGGCATGATTGAGGCCAAGCAGGCGCCCAGCGCGGCCGTGGCGCGCGAACAACGAGCGGCCGCCGGGTTCATCGCCAGACGCTACCGCGTGGCCCACGAGGCGGCCGCACGCTTCGTCGCGACCGCCTACCGGGCGGGCAAGGAGTCTTCCGTGGATCCGCTGCTGATCCTCGCGGTGATCGCGGTCGAGTCCCGCTTCAACCCGGTCGCGGAAAGCGTGCTCGGCGCGAAGGGCCTGATGCAGGTCATGGCGAAGTTCCACATGGAAAAGGTCGCCTTGCACGGCGACCAGGACGTTCTGCTCGAACCGGAAGCGAACATCCGGGTCGGCGCGCAGATCCTGCGCGAATACCTGCGCCGGTTCGGCGAGACCGAGACCGCCCTGCAGATGTACGCGGGCAACTTCGATGACGCCAATTCCCAGTACGCGGGCAAGGTCCTGGCCGAGCGCTCGCGCATCGAGCAGACCCTCATCCGCCTGC
>JACQGO010000349.1 GCA_016199485.1 Betaproteobacteria bacterium | reverse complement strand
TAGGAGAGCACAGAGAACGCAGAGAAGATTGAAAAAAACGCGATCCCGTTGATCTCCGTGTCCTCTGCCGCTTCGAATCATTCCGGCTCGACTCCGGCGAGGCGCACGAGCTCGCCGAACGTCCTGATCGAGCCTTCGACGAATTTGCGGAACTCGGCGGGCGGGCTCGCGACCGGCTCGAAACCGAGCGCCGTCATCCGCCCGCGCGTCCGGGAGTTGCCGACCGCGGCCCGCACCTCGCTCTCGAGCTTCGCGACAATCGCGGCCGGCGTCTTCGCCGGCGCGAACAGCCCGTACCACGTCATGCTGATCTCCATGCCCGGCACACCCACCTCGGTCATCGTCGGCACGTCCGGCAGGAACGGCGCGCGCGTCGCGTAAGCGTAGCCCAGCGCGCGCAGCTTCCCGGCCCTGATCTGCCCGAGACCCGATGCGGGAGTGACGAATACCATTTGAACCTCCCCGCCGAGCAGCGCGCTCAGCATCGGGCCCGCTCCCTTGTAGGGCGCGTGGACCATCTTCGTCCCGGCGCGCTCGTTGAACAGCGCCGCCGCGAGATGCGTCGTGTTGCCGACCCCCGCCGAGCCGTATGCGAGCTTGCTGCCCGGCTTGTTGGCGAGCGCGATCAGCTCCCGGACCGACCGCGCGGGGAGCGAAGGATGCACCGCGAGGATAAGCCCGCCCCCGGAGCAAATCTGCGTGACCGGCGTGAAATCCTTGAGCGGGTCGAACGGGAGCTTCTTGCGGATGTTCGGATTCGCCGCGAACGAGGCCGAGGTCACGAGCAGCGTGTATCCGTCGGGCGCGGCCTTGACGACGACATCAGCGCCGATCAGCCCGTTCGCGCCGGGACGGTTATCCACCACGAACGGCTGCCCGGTCTGGCTTGCGAGCTGCTGGCCGATCAGCCGCGCCACCGAGTCCGGCGCGCCGGCGGCAAAGCCGACCACTACGCGGACGGGGCGGGTCGGATACGCCTGGCCCCAGGAAAGCTGCCACGCGAACAGCGCAGCCAGCGACGCGAGACCCACCAGCGATTTGCGCAGCATGGACTGACCTCCTCTCGTTCAGCCGTCACGCAAAAAGAGCAAACCCGGTACCCGCCTTGCCGTCGCCCACTGGGCACCCGACGCCGAGGCGCTCTGACTATTCTTGCATGTATCTTACCAGACCGCCGTCACGGCGAGATGCTACGATAGCCGCGTGGCTGCCCCTGCGTTCATGGTTCCGCCGCCCAAGGGCGAGCTCGCCGAGCTTCTGCGTCTCGGGCGTTTTCTCGCGCCCTATCGCTGGCGCATCGCTGGCGCGCTCGTCGCGCTCGTCATCGCCGCGGGCTGCGTGCTCGTGCTCGGGCAGGGGCTGCGCCATGTCGTTGACGCCGGATTCGGCAGCGGCGATCCGCGCATGCTCAACACCGCGCTCGCGGGAGTGGTCGCGGTTTCCATCGTGCTCGCGTGCGCCACCTGGGTGCGCTTCTATCTCATGATGAGCACCGGGGAACACGTCATCGCCGACCTGCGCCGCGCGGTGTTCGGCCACGTGCTCGCGCTTTCCCCCGCGTTCTTCGACTCGGCCCGCACCGGGGAACTCGCCTCGCGGCTCACCAACGACAGCGAGCAGCTGCGGCAGGTGATCGGCTTCGGCTTCTCGATGTTCCTGCGCAACGCGCTGATGATGGTAGGGGCGCTCGCGCTGCTCATCGCGACGAGCCCCAGGCTCGCGGCGCTGATCGTGCTGGGCGTGCCCGCGACGCTGGTGCCGATCCTCGTGATCGGAAGGCGCGTGCGGCGGCTTTCGCGCGCGAACCAGGACCGGGTGGCGGACGTCTCCGCCCACGTCGACGAGTCGCTGCACGAGATCCGCACGGTGCAGGCCTATGGACACGAGCAGCCGACGCGCGAGCTGTTCGCGGAGGCGGCGGAGGCAGCCTGCGCCGCAGGCGTGCGCCGCGTGCGCGTCAAGGCGTGGTTGATCTCGCTCGTGATGCTGATCGCATTTTGCGCGGTGGGCGTGATCCTCTGGATCGGGGGCCACGACGTGCTCGCGGGGCGGCTCACGGCCGGGGAGCTCTCGGCGTTCGTATTCTATGCCGCGATCGTCGCGAGCGGGGCGGGGACGGTGTCCGAAGTGTGGGGCGAAATCCAGCGCGCCGCGGGTGCGACCGAGCGGCTGATGGAGTTGCTCGACACGCAGCCTGCGCTCGCCGCCGCCTTGCCGGTGATCAATCTCCCGCCGCGCGTCTCGGGCGCGATCCGCTTCGACGAGGTCGCGTTTGCCTATCCCGGCCGCCTGGAGACGATTGCGCTCGGGCCGATCTCGTTCGACATCCGCCCCGGCGAGCGGGTGGCGCTGGTCGGCCCGTCCGGCGCGGGCAAGTCCACGGTGTTCGCGCTGATCCTGCGCTTCTACGATCCGCTCGCGGGGCGCGTGCTCATCGACGGCGCCGACATCCGGTACTGCGATCCGCACGAGCTTCGCCGCCACGTCGCGCTCGTGCCGCAGGAGCCGGTGATCTTCGCGGCGAGCGTCGCCGAGAACGTGCGCTTCGGCCGTCCCGGCGCGCCGGTCGAGGCGGTGCGCGAGGCGTGCGCGGCGGCGCACGCGCTCGAATTCATCGAGAGGCTGCCGCAGGGGCTCGATACCGATCTCGGCGAGCGCGGCGTGAAGCTCTCCGGCGGCCAGCGCCAGCGCATCTCGATCGCGCGCGCGATCCTCGCCGACCGGCCGGTTCTGCTGCTCGACGAGGCGACGAGCTCGCTCGACGCCGAAAGCGAGCGCCAGGTCGCGCAAGCGCTCGAGCGGCTCGCGCGCGGGCGCACCACTCTCGTGATTGCGCACCGGCTCGCGACCGTGCGCAACGCCGGGCGCATCATCGTGATGGACCGCGGCCGCATCCACGCGGTGGGCGCGCACAACGAGCTGATGCGCGCCGACGGCCTTTACGCGCACCTCGCGCGGTTGCAGTTCATCGCCGAGGGCGAGGTCGCGTAAGCGGGCTGGCGCCGTTCCGACTATTTATGGCGATTCAGGACCCCGCGTTGGGGTTCGCTGAGCTCACCCCGACTTACGCCTGCTATTCACGGTTGCAGAAGCAGGCGACATCCATTCGCACCGCCCCGCGCTGCGCGCGTCCCCTCCTCGGAGAGAAGGGGAAACCCCTTCCCCTCCTTCCCAAGGAGGGGTGGCGATGAAATCGCCGGGGTGGTTCCCCGCTCCCGCTCCGGTGCGCTCAGTCGGCGCGGATTCCCGCCTGCTTGATCACCTTGCTCCAGCGTTCGTATTCGTCGCGGATGTGCGCGCCGAAGTTTTCGGGGGTGCTGCCCACCGGTTCCGACCCGTCGGCTGCGAATCGTGCGACGATATCGGGCTGCCGCAATACCGACGCGACCTCGCGCTGCACGCGCGCGATCACCGCGCGCGGAGTCTTGAGCGGCGCGAGCAGGCCATACCACTGCGTGACGTCGAATCCGGGGACGCCCGCCTCGGCGAGCGGCGGCAGCTCGGGAAGGCTCGCGGCGCGCGTGCGGCTCGTGACCCCCAGCCCCCGCAGCTTGCCGCTCTTCAAGTGGGGCGTCGACGAGATGATGCTGCCGAACGCGAACTGGAGCCGGCCGCTCAGCAGGTCAGGATAGGCCGCGCCCATGCCCTTGAACGGCACGTGCACCGCTTCGACGCCGCTCAGCGCCTTGAACAGCTCGGTCGTGAGGTGGATCAGGCTGCCGCTGCCCGCCGAGGCGAAGCTGTACTGCCCCGGTTTCGCACGCAGCACCGCGATGAACTCGCTTATCGTGTTGGCAGGGACTGCCGGATGGACGACGAGCACGTAGGGCTGCGTCGTGACCTGCGTGACCGGAACGAAATCGCGCACCGGGTGATAGGGCGCACGGTACATGAGCGCGTGGATCAGGTAGCTCGCGCTGCCCATCATCAGCGTGTAGCCGTCGGGCGTTGCCCGCATGGTGATCTCGGCGCCGATCGAGCCGCCCCCGCCCCCGCGGTTATCCACGACCACCGTCTGCCTGAAGTTGCCGGTGAGCTTCTGGGCGACGGCGCGCGCCACGGTATCCATCGCGCCGCCGGGAGCAAGCGGCACGATGAGCCGCACCGGCCGCGCCGGGTACTCCTGTGCGTTCGCAACCGGCGGCCCCCCGAGAACTGCTGCGAGCAACACGCAGAACCCGAGCGACCCCTTTGTGTTCATGTCCGACTCCCGCCGCGGCAGTTCGAGCCTGGCGAAAGTATGCTGCAAAGGCCGGCGCGTGGAAAGCGCGGCTGGAAAATCCGTAAAGCACTGTTTACCGGGAATTTGACTTAGATCAACTTGTACACGTTTGAAGGCGGCTAGTTTTAATACAATAGAACCGGCTTGGTCTCAAGTTCCAAGTGCAACGTTCGGAGCGGCTAGCGAAGTGTCCTCCCCTCCTCGTCGAGGAGGGGCGACGCGAAGCGACGGGGTGGTCGGGCTGCAGCACTCTCCTCGCAACCACCCCGGCCCTGCGGGCCACCCCTCCATGTGAAGGAGGGGAGAAAAGAAGGGCTGCTTCATTTGGTTAGGTGGTCCAAAGTGTTGCACTTGTTGTTTGAGAGCAGGCCGCTTCTCCTCTCCGTCACCCGGTTTCTGCGGCCGACCGACCACATGATACCCGCGAATCGCGTTCGCGCTACTTGGGCTCGACCCCGGCCGCTTTGATCACCTTGGCGGCACGCACCAGCTCGTCCTTGATGAAACGGGCGAACTCCTGCGGAGTGCCGGTCGCGGGATCGACGCCCTGCGCGACGAGCGCCGCCTTTATTTCCGGGGTGTTCACGAGCTTCACGAATACCGCATTGAGGCGGTTCACGATGTCTTGCGGCGTGCCGGCGGGAACCAGGACGCCGTACCACGATCGAGTCTCGTACCCGGGCAGCGCGGCCTCCGCAATCGTCGGTATCTCCGGGATGGAAGGGTGCCGGCGCGGGCTCGTTACCCCCAGTCCGCGCAATCTGCCCGCCTTGTGGTGTGGAATTCCGCTCGCGACCGCCGGGAACATGAGATCGAGATGCCCTCCCACGAGATCGGACAGCGCGAGCCCGACCCCCTTGTACGGCACATGCACCATGTCTACCCGCGCCATAGTCTTGAAGAGCTCGGCGGACAGATGGGCTGCGCTGCCGATGCCGCCGGAACCGAAGTTGAGCTTGCCCGTCCTCGCCTTCGCCACGGCGATCAGCTCCTTGACCGATTTCGCCGGGACCAGCGGGTGCACCATGAGAAAATACGGTGCGTGCAGCACGAGAGAAACCGGCGTGAAATCGGCGACGATGTCGTAGGGGATCTTCTTCACCAGGCTCGGATTGACCGTGTGCTGGCCGGTCCCGAACAGCCACGTGTAGCCGTCGGCAGGCGCTTTCGCCACCAGCTCCGCGCCGATGATCCCGTTGGCGCCCGCGCGGTTGTCCACGACGACCTGCTGTCCCAGCAGTTCGGTCAGTCTGGGCGCCAGTAATCGCGCCACGACGTCCACGCCGCCCGCGGGCGCAGCCGCCACCACGAAGCGGATCGGGCGGCTGGGGTAGGACTGCGCCGGGGCAAATCCTGCCCACGTCAGGAGTATCGCCGGCAACCATGCCATCAAGATCTTCATTGTCCGCCTGTACGAGTGAGATTTCGCTATGACTCAGGCCCGCGGCTTCGCGGCGGGCTTGAAATCGGCCTCGAGCTCCACCCCGAGCGCATTGATGACCGATGTCAGCGCAATGAAGTAGCAGGCGACGAGCGTCAAATCGGTAATCTGGCGCTCGGTGTAGTGCGCTTTCAGCTCCGCAAACGTGGCGTCGCTGACATTGCCCAGGTCCAGGAACTCCCGCGCATAGCGCATCGCGGCCCTTTCCGCCGGGCTCAGCGTCCCGGGAAGTCCGCCCGCGCCCAGCACGTCAAGCTCCTGCTGCGTAATGCCGGCCTTCAACGCGGACGGCAGATGGTGCGTCCAGGCATACTCGTTGCCGCGCGAGATGGCGAGCACCACCATTTCCTGCTCGCGGCCGGACAGCACCGTCCGGTAACGCGCGTATTCCCCGAGCGCGGCAAAGCGCCCGAGTCCTTCCGGCGCGTGGCCGAGACACTTCAGGCTGTTCGATACGCGGCCGCGCGTCTTCGTGATCTGCGCATAGACCTCGGCGAGCAGCGGGCTGGTTTTCTCGTCAACCGCGGAAAGTCGCGACATCCGTCTACTCCTGCATCGGGCTCGTTATTGGATTCGTGTCCCGCATAATGGAACATCTTTTTCGCGCGGGTGTCAAGCGCACGGTGCGGTCGGTAGTGGGCCAGTCTGGCCGCAGCGACCGGTGTGGCGGCGCGCGTCGCGGGTAAGCCATCAAGCGAAGTCTCGTGTTGACGAGCGCCGACGGCTTGGGCACCCGCAGCGTGCCTTTTGCCGCACCGTAAGCAAAGCCAAACTGACCCACCACCGGGAGATACGGCGTATTGACATTTCCCTTTATCCGCCGCGGACACCGACCTCCTTGATGAGCTTCCCCCACTTCGCCATGTCGGATCTTATCGTCGCCGCGAACTCCTCCGGCGAACTGCCGACGGTTTCTATTCCGGCGTTGAACAGTCGCTCTTTCACGTCTTTCCTGTTGAGCGCCCGGGCGATCTCCTGGTTGAGCCGATTGATGAGCAGCGCGGGAGTCCTGGACGGCGCAAACATGCCGAATACCGATACCGACTCGTACCCGGGCAGGCCCGAGGCCGCCACCGTGGGCAAATCGGCGAGCAGTGCGGACGGATGCGCGCTGGTAACCGCCAAGGCTCTCAATTTTTCCGACTTGACGTGCGGCGCCACCGGACCCGCGCTAGCGAACATCAGTTGCACTTCCCCCGCGACCAGAGCACTGAGCGCCGGTCCGGCGCCTCGGTAGTTGATACGCAC
>JACQGO010000062.1 GCA_016199485.1 Betaproteobacteria bacterium | reverse complement strand
GATAATTTAAGCCTGAAACCGTCGTCAACAGGGGATTTTGTCCGCGTTCATCTGCGTTGATCTGCGGTTAATGCTTGTTCCTGATTTTTGAGATGGACTATAGCGTACTTGCGCGCCGCGCAACCGGCCGCGGCCCAAAAACGACAAAGCCGCCCGCAGGCGGCTTTGCCAGCGGGAGCCCGCCTAGCGCTTCGAGAACTGCTTGCGGCGTCGCGCCTTGTGCAAACCGACTTTCTTGCGCTCGACCTCGCGCGCGTCGCGCGTCACCAGTCCCGCCTTGCGCAACGCGGACTTCAGCGAGGCGTCGTAATCGATCAGCGCACGCGTGATGCCGTGGCGCACCGCGCCCGCCTGGCCCGATTCCCCGCCGCCGTGCACGTTGATGATGATATCGAAGCTCGTCAGGTTGTTGGTCGCCGCCAGCGGCTGGCGCACGATCATGCGCCCGGTCTCGCGCGAGAAGAAGTCGTCGACCGGCTTGTCGTTCACGATGATGTTGCCCTTCCCGGGCTTCAGGAACACGCGCGCCACCGCGCTCTTGCGCCGGCCGGTGCCGTAGTTTTGCTGTACCGCCATGTGGCTAGATCTCCAGTGGTTTCGGCTGCTGCGCGACGTGCGGATGCGCGGCACCCGCGTAGACCTTGAGCTTGCGCAGCATCGCGTATCCGAGCGGTCCCTTGGGCAGCATGCCCTTCACCGCCAGCTCCACCACGCGCCGCGGATGCCGGGCGTGCAGTTTTTCGAAGCTCGTCGCGTAAAGGCCGCCGGGATAGGTGCTGTGGCGATAGTAGGTCTTCTGCTGCGCTTTGCGCCCGGTCACGCGCAGCTTGTCTGCGTTGATCACGACGATATAATCGCCGGTGTCGACGTGCGGCGTGAATTCCGGCTTGTGCTTGCCGCGCAGCCGGCGCGCGACCTCGGCGGCCAGCCGGCCCAGCACCTTGCCGTTCGCGTCCACCACGTACCAGTCGCGTCTGACCTGGTCGGGCTTCGCTGCATACGTCTTCATTATCGTGCGACCCCTGAGGAAAGCGGTGAATTCTACGTTGAATCAAACCACTGTGTCAAACCAGCTGGGCAGCGCGACGGCGCGAGGCCGCGTGCCGCGGCCCCCCCGGAAAACCGGCGAGCAGGCGGGCGCGTGAGCTGGCTCGCGACCAACGCCATTGCGCTGTTGCTGCTTCCCCCGGGGAGCCTGATCGCGCTCGGCGTGGCCGGCCTGCTCCTGCTCAGGCGGCGCCCGCGCTTGGGACGGTTGCTCGCCGCCGCGGCGTTCACGGCGCTCTACCTGCTTTCCACCGAGATCGTTTCCCACGCGCTGATCCGCGTGCTCGAACCCGCGCCGCTCCCCGACGCGGGGGCGCGGCCGGCCGCAGACGCGATCGTGGTGCTCGGTGCCTCCATTTATTTCGGGGCGCCCGAGTATGGCGGCAACACGGTCTCGCGCCACACGCTCGAGCGCGTGCGCTACGCCGCGCGGCTTTACCGCGAGACGCGCAAGCCGATTCTCGTCACGGGCGGCACGCCGCGCGGCAATCCCGACTCCGAAGCCTCGCGCATGAAAGCGGTGCTCGCCGAAGAGTTCGGCGTGCCCGTGGCGTGGACCGAAGAGCGCTCCGAGAACACCTTGCAGAACGCGCGCCTGAGCTTCGAGCTGCTGCGCCGTCACAACATCCGCAGCATTTATCTGGTCACCCACGCCCGGCACATGCCGCGCGCGCGGCTCGCGTTCGAGCGCGCCGGCTTCGCGGTGGTGCCGGCACCGACCGGCTACGCAACCACCTACCGCACGACGGTGCTCTCGTTCCTGCCCGCCGCAGGCGCCCTCGCCGTGAGCAGAGACTTTTTCCACGAGGTCATCGGGTACGCGTGGTATTGGGTAAGATTATCGTGACCGCTTCCGTGGCGATCAGGGGAAAAAATGGACATGAAAGCCCGCATCAAGTGGATAGAGAACGTCGCCTTCGTCGGCGAGTCCGGCAGCGGCCACGCGATCGTGATGGACGGCGCGCCCGAGGGCGGCGGGCGCGACCTCGGGCCCCGCCCGATGGAGACGGTCCTGATCGGCACCGGCGGATGCACCGCCTACGACGTGGTGCACATCCTGAAAAAGGGCCGCGCGGCGATCACCGACTGCGTCGTGGAGATCGAGGCCGAGCGCGCGCCGCAGGACCCCAAGGTGTTCACCAGGATCCACTTCCACTTCGTCGTCACCGGCAAGGGTCTCAGGCCGGCGCAGGTCGAGCGTGCGGTCCATCTCTCCGCGGAAAAATACTGCTCGGCCTCGATCATGCTCGGCAAGACCGCGGCGATCAGCCACGACTTCGAGATCCGCGAAGCCGAAACCTAAATCCAGAACGCGGTCCCGGTCATCACCTTCGAGGCTGCCTGCATCGCGTGCTTGACCGGCGCGGGCAGTTCGGCGGCGCCGTGCTTGATCGCGTTCGTTGCATGCCGTCCCTCGTCCTCCGCCATCTGTTGCAGGATGGCGCGGCTTTTCAGGTCTTGCGCCGGCAGCCGCTTGAGATGGCCCTCCAGGTGGTCCACGACCTGGCGCTCGGTTTCTGCGAGGAAACCCAGATTCCACTTGTCGCCGAGCAATCCTGCTGCCGCGCCGATCGCGAACGATCCCGCGTACCACAACGGGTTCAGCATGCTCCTGTGGCCCCCGAGCTCCTCGATGCGGCGCGCGGTCCATGCGAGGTGTTCGGTCTCTTCCTGCGCCGCCTTTTCGAGCGCGGCCTTTGCCGCAGAATCACGCGCCGTCGCCGCCTGCCCCTGGTAGAGCGCCTGCGCGCAGATCTCCCCCGCGTGATCGACGCGCATCAACGCCGCCCCGAGCCGGCGCTCGGCGTCACTGAGTTCGGCGTGCGGCAGTTCTTCGCCCGGGCACGGGCGCAGCGATTGTGTGGAACCCGCGAGCGTGCGCAGCACCCGGTCAAAGCCGATGATGAAATCGTCGATGTTGAACATCCCTGCTCTCAAACAACAAGTGCAACACTTCTGGAGCGCCTACCCAGATGAAGCGGCCCCACTTTTCTTCCCTCCTTTTCAAGGAGGGGAGACCACCCCGTCGCTTCGCGCCACCCCTCCTCAGCAAGGAGGGGAGACCACCCCGTCGCTTCGCGCCACCCCTCCTCGACGAGGAAGGGAGATCATTTGGTTAGGCCCTCAACGTTGCACTTGAAACTTGAGACCAAGATCGTCTTATTCTAAACCTGCCGCGCCGCGGCGGCACCGAACAGCCGATCGAGTTCCACGCCGGGATCCGCGGCGTGCATGAACGCCTCGCCGACCAGGAAGCAATGGACGTCGTGGGCGCGCATCCGCGCCACGTCTTCCGGACCGCGGATCCCGCTTTCGGTCACCACGATGCGGCTCGCGGGCACGCGCTCGAGCAGCGCGAGCGTCGTCTCAAAGCGCGTCTCGAAAGTGCGGAGATCGCGGTTGTTGATGCCGATCAGCGGGGTGTCCAGCGCGAGCGCCTGTTCGAGCTCTCGCGCGTCGTGCACCTCGGCAAGCACCCCCAGCCCGAATTCGCGCGCCGCATCCTCCAGCTCGCGCATGTGGGCGGCCCCCAGCGCCGCGACGATCAGCAGGATGCAATCGGCGCCGAGCGCGCGGGCCTCGACCACCTGGTAGGGATCGATGGTGAAGTCCTTGCGCAGCACCGGAAGAGCACACGCGGCGCGTGCCGCCTGCAGGTGCCCGGCGGCGCCCTGGAAGAATTTTTCGTCGGTCAACACCGACAGGCACGCTGCGCCGTGTTTCTCGTAGCTCGCGGCGATCGCCGCGGGATCAAAGTTTTCGCGCAGCAACCCCTTGCTGGGACTCGCGCGCTTGATCTCGGCGATCACCGCCGGAAGTCCCGCATCGAGCTTCGCGCGCACGGCGCCTACGAAATCGCGCGCCGGAGGTGCCGCCCGCGCTTCGGCAGCGAGCGCGGCGAGCGGTTTCACCGCCTTCGCCGCCGCGACTTCTTCCGCCTTGACCGCGAGGATGCGCGACAGGATGTCAGGCATGCCGGCGCGTGAAAGCGATGAAGCGATCGAGCCGTTCGCGCGCCGCCCCGCTCGCGATCACCCCGAACGCGCGTTTCGCGCCCTCAGCGAGGCTGGGCGCGAGCCCCGCGACGTAGATGCTCGCGCCGGCGTTGAGCGCCACGATGTCGCGCGCGGGACCCGGCTCGTTGGAGAGCGCCGCGAGCAGCATCGCTTTCGATTGCTCGGCGCCGGCGACGCGGATCGCGTCGCTCGCGCAGGCTTTCACTCCGAAGTCCCCGGGCTCGACGGTGTACTCGCGCACCGCGCCGTCCTTGAGCTCGCCCACCATGGTCGGCCCCGAGATCGAGATCTCGTCCAGCCCCTCCGTCCCGTAGACCACCATCACGCGCCGGCTCCCGAGCCGCGCGAGAACGCGCGCCTGGATGCCGACGAGGTCGGGATGGAACACGCCCATCACCTGCTGGCGCGCGCCCGCCGGGTTGGTCAGCGGGCCGAGGATGTTGAAGAGCGTCCTCACGCCCAGCTCTTTTCTCACCGGCGCCGCGTGCTTCATCGCGCTGTGGTGGTTGGGCGCGAACATGAAACCGAAACCGACTTCCGCGATCGACTGCACGACCTGCTCGGGCGTGAGACTGATGTTCGCGCCGAGCGCCTCGAGCACGTCGGCGCTGCCGCACGCGCTGGAGACCGAGCGCCCGCCGTGCTTGGCGACCTTCGCGCCGGCCCCCGCCGCGACGAAGGCGGCGGCGGTCGAGATATTGAAGGTGTGCGCGGCGTCGCCCCCCGTGCCGCAGGTATCGATGAGGGTCGGATCGTCCGCGACCGGAACCCGGGTCGCGAACTCGCGCATCACCTGCGCTGCGGCGGCGATCTCGCCTATCGTCTCCTTCTTCACCCTGAGCCCGGTGATGATCGCCGCGATCAGGACCGGCGACATCTGGCCGCTCATGATCGAGCGCATGATCGAGAGCATCTCGTCGTGAAAGATCTCGCGGTGCTCGATCACGCGCGCGAGCGCTTCCTGCGGTGTCATTGCGCGCCTCCTTGCAAGAAGTTCTGCAGCAGCTTGTGTCCGTGCTCGGTCAGGATCGATTCGGGGTGGAACTGCACGCCCTGCACCGCAACTTCCCTGTGGCGCACGCCCATGATCTCGCCGTCGTCGGTCCAGGCGGTGATCTCGAGCAAGCCCGGCAGGCTGGCGCGCTCGATCACCAGCGAATGATAGCGCGTCGCCTGGAACGGATCGGGCAGCCCGCGGAACACCCCCTGCGCCTTGTGATGAATCGCGGAAGTCTTGCCGTGCATGACCCCTCCCGCGTGCACGATCCTGCCGCCGAACGCCTGGCCGATCGCCTGGTGGCCGAGACATACGCCGAGGATGGGGACCTTACCGGCAAAGCGTTTGATGAGCGGCACCGAAATGCCGGCCTCGTTCGGCGTGCACGGCCCCGGCGAGATCACGATGTATCCGGGTTTCAGCCGCGCGACGGTGTCGAGATCGATCTCGTCGTTGCGGAAGACGCTCACCTGCTGCCCCAGTTCCCCGAGATACTGCACGAGGTTGTAGGTGAAGGAGTCGTAGTTGTCGAGGACGAAAAGCATGACCAGAATCTAAGCGGGATCCTTCCATGTCGCTGGAGTCGGCGCTCGGCGGTTTCGACTCGTTCTTCT
>JACQGO010000348.1 GCA_016199485.1 Betaproteobacteria bacterium | reverse complement strand
TACGGCAACCCGCTGCTGCTGCGCCGCGCGCTCGAACACGGCGTGAGAGTGGTGGTCGCGCACTGCGCTTCGCTGGGACAGGACCGCGATCTCGACCGCGGCGTGAACGGCCCGCTGGTGGACAGTTTTACGCTGTTCGCGCGGCTGATGGACGACCCGCGTTACGAGCGAACGCTCTACGGCGACATCTCGGCGGTCACGCAGGTCAACCGCGCCGGCCCGGCGCTCGTGAGCATCGTCGAGCGAGCCGAGTGGCACCCGCGGCTGCTCAACGGTTCGGACTATCCGCTGCCGGGTATCATGCCGCTCTACTCGGTCGAGCACCTGGTGCGGCTCAAGCTGATCGCACCGCGCATGGCGCCGGTGCTCTCCGCGATCCGGCAGTATAACCCGCTGCTGTTCGACTTCGTGCTCAAGCGCCACCTCGCGGCGAACGGCGCGCGTCTCGCGCGGCAGGTGTTCGAAACCCGCGATTTTTTCAAGGGACGGCGCTGACCAGCGACCGCCAGGGTGCAAACCTCCCATTTCGGGAGATTTTCGATTAATATGTGGGCATAAGACCGCGTCATGGGATATTAACGCAACAAGAAAAATAGGCTTTCCGACCAGCGCGGCGATCCTTCCCCAAATCTCCCGAGGACGAGGGTTACCCGTTCCATGGTTGCGAGCGAGCTTGTCGATTCCGGCCTGACCGCCGAGGAGCTGAAGAGCTTCGCGCGGACCATCGCCGAGATCGAATGGCTGCTGGTGATCCTGGTCATGCTCTACCAGATCGTGCAGGGGGAAGCCCGCAGCGACGCGTTCGGCGTGTACCTCGGATTGATCGCGTTTTCGGTGTTCGTGATCGTCTTCCATTACGTCAACCTCTACAGGACCGAAAGCCGCTGGAAGCTCGCGATCGAGACCTGGGTCATGGTAGCCTTCGTCACCTGGGTGGTGGCCTATACCGGCAGCCTCGACAGCCCGCTGATCAACCTCTACCTGCTGCCGGTCGTCACCAGCGCGCTTGCCCTGGGTCAGCTCTTCACGCTGCTCCAGATGGGGCTGGTTGCGGCGTGTCACCTGTTTCTCGGCTATACCACGAGCAAGTCCCTGTTCTCGATTGCCTACGCGGGCGATTTCGCCACGCAGCTGGCGCCGATGCTGCTGGTCGCCTACATCACCACGATGCTCTCCGCGGACATCCGCAACGCGCTCACCAAGATCAAGGTGATCTCCGAGACCGACGAGCTCACCGGCATCCACAACCGCCGTGCCTTTCTCGCGATCTCGCGGCGGGAATTCGCGCTGTCGCTGAACTATGCCCGGCCGTTCAGCATCATGATGATCGATTGCGACAACCTGAAGACGACGAACGACACCTACGGTCACGAGTCCGGCAACGCGTTGTTGAAGTCGACCGTCAAGTGCATACTGGGCGAATTGAGGGCGTCTGACGAGCTCGCCCGATACGGCGGGGATGAGTTCATCGCGCTGCTGCCCAAGACGGGCGGCGCCGGCGCGATGATGGTCGCCGAACGCATACGCAAGCGCATCGAAGCGACTCCGATCGAGATCTTCGGCCGGAGCGTTCCCGTGACGGTAAGCATCGGTGTCGCGTCCTTTCCCGATCATGGCGACCGGCTGGAGGCGATACTGAAGAACGCCGATCAGGCGCTCTACGCAAGCAAGGCCCATGGAAGGAACCGGGTGACGCTTTTTTCAGCGAGGTAGAACGGCGCGACGCCCGCAACCAACACCGGCAACCACGACGATGCAGCCCCGCCCCTCCCCCCCGGCCTCCGCGACGAAGTGTGACTGAATGGCCACACAGTTGATGCTCGAACCCGGCCAGTCGGCCGAGGAGTTGCGCGGGTTTGCGCGTACCGTCGCCGAAATCGAATGGCTGCTGCTGATCCTGGTTCTGCTCTACCAGGTCGTGCAGGGCCCCGGCGACGAGCCTTCGACCGCGGTTTACATGGCGCTGTTCTTCTTCGCCGCGTTTGTGATAGGTTTTCACTACGCCAATTTCTACCGCGGGGAGACGCGCTGGAAACTGGCGATAGAAACGTGGGTGATGATCCTGTTCATCACCTGGGTGCTGGTCTACACCGGCGGGCTCGAGAGCCCGCTCGTCAACCTTTATCTGCTCGTGATCATCACCAGCGCGCTTTCGCTCGGCAAGCCCGTCACGCTGCTCGAAATGGGCCTGATCGCGGCCTGCTTCGTGTTCCTCGGCGATCCCAAGTACGGAGACTCGCTGCTCACGCTCTCCTATGGCGGAACGCTCGGCGCGCAGCTCGCGCCGATGCTGCTGGTCGCCTACGTCACCACCATGCTCTCGGCCGACATCCGCAGCGCGCTCTCCCGCATCAAGCTGCTCTCCGAGACCGACGAGCTCACCGGCATCTACAACATGCGTGCGTTCACCGCGATCGCGGAGCGCACGCTGCAGCAGAGCATGCGCTACGGCCATGTATTCAGCATCCTGATGATCGACTCCGACAGCCTGAAGGGCGTCAACGACGCGCATGGGCACGAGGCCGGCAACCGGCTGCTGCGGCTCACCGTCAGGAGCGTCCAGGATCAGTTGCGGCAGACCGACGTGATGGCGCGCTACGGCGGGGATGAGTTCGTGGCGCTGCTCTCCGAGACCTCGTGCAGGGACGCGCTGGAAGTCGCGGAACGGATCCGCAAGAGCGTCGAGTCGCGGCCGCTCAGCACGCGCGACCGCAGCATACCCAACACGGTGAGCATCGGCATCGCCTGCTTCCCCGATCACGGCAACGATCTGGAGACGATCATCGAGCGGGCCGACCGGGCGATGTACGTGAGCAAGAACCAGGGCAAGAACCGCGTCACGTTGTTCCGCGAGAATCAGTAGACGTGGCTTCCGGCTTCGTTATGGCAGAAAAAATCGACTGCGCGGTGATCGGCGCCGGGGTGGTCGGCCTCGCGGTCGCGCGCGAGCTGGCGCTCGCCGGACGCGAAGTGGTGATCCTCGAGGCGTGCGAGGCGATCGGCACGCAGACGAGCTCGCGCAACTCGGAAGTGATACACGCCGGGATCTATTACCCGAGCGGGTCGCTCAAGGCGCGGATGTGCGTTGCGGGCAGGCGGGCGCTCTACCGCTACTGCGCCGAGCGCGGCATCGATCACCGGCGCATCGGCAAGCTCATCGTCGCCACGACCGAGGACGAGGTTGCCGGGCTCAGGAAGTACAAAGCGCAGGCGGAAGCAAACGGCGTCACCGATCTCGTCTGGCGCAGCGCGCGGGAGATGCGAGAGCTCGAGCCCGAGGTCGCGTGCGTCGCGGGCATGCTCTCGCCTTCGACCGGCATCATCGACAGCCACGGGCTGATGCTCGCCTGCCTCGGCGACGCGGAGAACCGCGGCGCGGCGCTCGCGCTGAACAGCCCCGTGACCTCGGGCGAAATCACCGGCAACGGGATCGTGCTGCACGTTGGCGGCGCCGAACCGATGACGGCACTTTGCAACACGGTAATCAACGCGGCGGGATTCAACGCACAGGCGGTCGCGCGCTCGATCCGCGGCATTCCGGGCGAGACCATTCCACCCACCTTCTACGCGATCGGCCACTATTACACGCTCTCCGGCAGGCCGCCGTTCAGACACCTCATCTATCCGGTCGCGCGCCAGGACTGGCTCGGCGTGCATGTCACCATCGATCTCGGCGGGCAGGTCAAGTTCGGCCCCGATTTCGGCTGGATCGACCGCATAGACTACGGCTTCGACGAGAGCCGCGCCGCGGCGTTCTACACGGCAATCCGCCGCTATTACCCGGGGATCAAGGACGGGGCGCTGCAGCCCGGTTACACCGGCATCCGGCCCAAGATCGCCGGCCCGGGCGGGCCCGCGCCCGATTTCATGATCCAGGGCCCGCGCGAGCACGGCGTGAGCGGACTCGTGACCCTCTACGGCATCGAGTCGCCGGGGCTCACTTCCTCGCTCGCCATCGCGAGCCACGTGGCGGAACTGCTGCGCGCGAGCCGACCGTTCGGGGCGGGGTGACAGGCGAGGGAGCATTCTTCTCCCCGGGTGTAATTCGCGGCGGGTGTATACTGCGAGGCGGGAGGCAAAGAGGGGGTTCCGATGCGGCTCATCGTTTCTTTCGTCGTGGCGTTGCTCGGTGTATGGCCGGCGGGTCCGGCAGCAGGTCAAGGCGCTGCGAGAGACGCGGCGCAAGCCTATCCGAGCCGGCCGATCCGGCTCATCGTTCCCTGGCCGCCCGGCGGGATCAGTGACACTTCTGCGCGCATCCTTGCACAGCATCTGTCCACGAGCCTCGGCCAGCAAGTGGTGGTGGACAACCGTGCGGGCGCAGGCAGCACGATAGGCCACGACCTCGTCGCCAAATCGGCGGCGGACGGTCACACCTTGCTCTACGCGGACGTGACAACCTCCGCCATCAACGCGACGTTCTACACCAAGCTGCCCTACGACACGGCAAGAGACTTCACGCCGGTCACCATGGTCGGCGTATCCCCCCTGTTTCTCGTAGTGTATCCCGCGGTACCGGCAAAGACGGTGCGCGACCTGATCGCATTCGCCAAGGCGAAGCCCGACACGCTCAACTTTGCATCCGCCGGCAACGGCAGCACGCTGCATCTCGCCGCCGAGATGTTCCGCGCCGAGGCGGGCATCAGGATCGTGCATGTGCCGTTCAAGGGTTCCGGGCCGGCGATGGCCTCGCTGCTCTCGGGCGAGGTGGCAATGATCTTCTCCGCCACGCCGCCCATCCTCCCGCACATCAAGAGCGGGGCGTTGCGCGCACTGGCGACGACCAAGCCGACGCGCTCTCGCGTGCTGCCCGACGTGCCGGCGCTCGCCGAGTTGTATCCGGGATTCCAGATCTTCATCGTGAACGGCATCCTGGGACCGGCTCGTGTCCCGGCTCGAGTCGTCGCGAAGCTCAACAGCGAAGTCGCCAAGGCGGTGGTCAGACCAGACGTGGTACAGCGCTTTGAGTCGCTCGGCGTCGAGACCAGGACCAGCACGCCGGAGGAGCTGACGGCGTTCATCCGGACCGAGATCGGCCGTTTTGGCAAGCTCATCCGCGAAACCGGAACGCGCGCTGACTAGTCGACGACCGCGACCGCTTCCACCTCGATCAGCAGACCTTCCGGTTCACGGTCTGGCGTGGCGCTCGAGAAAGTCCGCGAGCGCTTTCACCCATTCTTCGCGCATGAAGACGAACCCGTCGTTGTGCCCGCCGCGCATCTCGAGAAACTGCTTGGGCTCGTTCGCCGCGGCGTAGAGCTTCTG
>JACQGO010000347.1 GCA_016199485.1 Betaproteobacteria bacterium | reverse complement strand
GTGGCCGGGCGAGACCGTCCGGTTGGCGGTGGATTTTTCCCATCCCTACCCCGGAGACCAGATCTATCTGTTTCACTGCCACAACCTCGAGCACGAGGACCAGGGCATGATGATCAATATCAAGGTGCAGGCGTGACGGCTCCGGGCCGCCAGCCGAAAGGAATGTCATGAAAAAGCTGCTCGTGCTGACGCTGATCACCGAGATCAAGTGACCGTGCCCGGACATCGAGGAGAACCGCAGGTAGCCTGCTCTTTCGCAAGCCATCGGCGGCGTGCCATGCCCCGTTCACTGCTCGCCCGCTCGCTTTGCCTGCTCGCAGTTTCGGTTCTCATCCTCGTCGCGCTTCCCGGCCACGCCGGACAGCCGCGGCGCAGCGCGCATCTTTCCGGGGCCGACGCACAGTTCAAGAGCGTCCTGGAAACAATCGAGCGGGGTCGCCTGGACGTCGCGCTGAGTGAGGTTGACCGGCTGATCGCCCGCTATCCCAATTTCCGCCTTGCGCACCTCGTGCGCGGCGATCTGTTGCTCGCCCGCGCCAAGCCCATCGAACTATTCGGCAACACCGGCCACGGTGCGAGCGAGCGTCTCGATGAGCTGCGCGCGGAAGCCTACGTGCGGCTGCGCGCCTACATCGAACATCCGTCGCCGGATCTCATTCCCCGTTATTTGATCCAGTTCGCTCCGACGCAAAAGAATGCGATCGTGGTTGACGGCGGCCGCTCGCGCGTTTACGTCTACGAGAACGCGAACGGCATGCCGCGTCTCGTCGAAGACTATTACACGACGCTCGGCAAGCGCGGCATCGAGAAGTTGCGTGAAGGCGACAAGAAGACTCCGGTCGGCGTCTACGAGGTAACCTCGCGGATCCCCGGCAACAAGCTGCCGGACCTCTACGGCTGGGGCGCCTTTCCCATCAACTACCCGAACGAATGGGACAGGATGCTCGGCAAGACCGGCTACGGCATCTGGCTCCACGGAGTGCCATCCGACACCTATGCGCGCGCGCCGTGGGCAAGCGACGGCTGCATCGCGCTCGCGAACCCCGACATCGAGGAACTCGCAAAGCGCGTGCAGCCGGGTAATACGCCGGTGATCCTTGCCGACCGCGTCGAATGGCTGACTCCCGAAGCCTGGCGCGCGGAGCGCGATGCCTTCATGCGTCAACTGGAAACGTGGCGCGCCGATTGGGAAAGCCTGGATGCTGCGCGATATCTGTCGCACTACGCGCGCAACTTCCGATCGGACGGCATGGATCTGGCCGCCTGGAAAGCGCACAAACGCAAAGTCAACAAGGGGAAGACATGGATCAAGGTCTCCTTGAACAACATGAGCGTCTTCCGCAGCCCGGGCAAGCAGAGCCTGATCGCGGTCACCTACGATCAGGGTTACCGCTCGAATAACCTGACGCAGCGCACGCGCAAGCGGCAATACTGGACCATCGAAGACGGCCGCTGGAAGATCGCGCATGAAGGGCCGGTGCGGCGCGCCGCGCTGGCCCTGCCGGAATCGTTCCCGCGAAAGCGCCGGTAGTTGATCGCATGCTTGGACGATTGCAGCGCAGAAACCCGTACCGGAAGGACGTGTCGAACGCCATACGATGAACGGAGGTGCATGCCATGACCGAACTTTCAATTCCAGACGCCACCGGCTCAGAAAATCCGGAAGCGCTTCCTGACGCCACCCGCAGGAAGGTGCTCACCGCAGCGACTGCGATCGTGGGCGGCGCGGGCGTCGCCGCGGCTTCGATCCCGTTCATCGCCTCCATGATGCCGAGCGAGCGGGCGCGCGCCGCGGGAGGACCGGTCGATGCGAACTTTGCCAGGCTCGAACCGGGCGAGCAGTTGACGGTGGAGTGGCGCGGCAGGCCGGTGTGGATCCTCCGCCGAACCGAGGCCATGCTCAAGACGCTGGAGGATCCGGGCCACCTCAAGAACCTCGTCGATCCCGATTCGAAGGTCAGGAGCCAGCAGCCCGCCTACGCCCGCAACGCCTTCCGGTCCGTCAAGCCCGAGTACCTCGTGCTGGTGCCGATCTGCACCCACCTGGGCTGCGTGCCCACCTTCCGGCCCGATGTCGCGCCGCGGGACCTGGGTCCCGACTGGCACGGCGGCTATTTCTGTCCCTGCCACGGCTCCAAGTTCGATTTTGCGGGAAGGGTGTATCGCAATGTGCCGGCACCGACGAATCTCGTGATACCACCACACCGCTACGTGATCCCCACGTTGGTGAGGATCGGCGAAGACCCGCGGGGCACCGCCTGATCGCAATCGCAAGAGGAGAAATTCATGTCCATGAAGAAACGGTCACGCGTGGGCGCGGCAGCGCTGGTCCTGTTCGCCGCGGTTGGCGTGCGCGCCGCCGAACGGACTCCGGCGGACGCGGCGCTGGTGGACCGCGTCAAGGAGGCGGTGATCAAGGAGCTGCGCGAGAGCGGTATGCTCGACCGCGCGATCGACTCGGCGCTCGACCGGTACGTCGCACGGCAGCGCGCAGAGGCGGCGCAACGCGAGCAGCGCGAGGCGAACACGCGCACCGGCGCGTTAAGGCCCGTGTCCAAGGCGCAAGACCATATCCGCGGCAATCCCGGCGCGCCGGTCACGCTGATCGAGTACTCCGACTTCGAGTGCCCGTTCTGCAAACGATTCCACGCGACCATGAAGAAAGTGGTCGAGGAGTCCAACAGCAAGGTGAAGTGGGTCTATCGCCACTTCCCACTCGATGAGCTCCACCCGGTCAAGGCGCGCAAAGAGGCCGCGGCATCCGAGTGCGCCGCCGAGCTCGGGGGCAACGACGCGTTCTGGAAATTCGCGGATCGATTCTTCGAGCTGACTCCCTCGAACAACAAGACCAACATCGACACCGTGCTTCCGCAGATCGCCCGGGAGATCGGGCTCGACAAAGCGCGGTTCGCGTCGTGCCTCGCAAGCGGGAAGTATGACCGGCACATCGAAGAAGATTATCAGAACGCTCTCGCCACCGGAGGGCGCGGCACGCCCTGGAGCATCATCGTGTCGAAAAGCGGCAAGACGTACCCGCTCTCGGGAGCGCAGCCCTATGCGGCCGTCAAACAGCTCGTCGAACTGGCGCTCCGGGAAAAATGATCCATGAAACGCCACCTGGACAATCTGCACGCCGCGTTCAAGCAGGTATTCGCGCGTTTCTCGTACATCGTGCTTGCCGGCGTGCTTGCGCTCGCGGCGTTTCTGCTGGCGGTATGGTTTCCAAATCTTGGGCTGATCGCCGAAGTATTCAGCCGCTCGGACGCGCCGCTTACGGCCAAGCTCAACGTCGCGCTAAGCCTGCTGGGCGGCATCGGTACGAACTTCAGCCCGCTCTCCGCCGGATACACCGTTGCGATTACCGTTCTCTTCGGTATCAATGCGGCCATGATCGTGTATTTGCTGAGGCAGAAGCGCGCGGCGGCGGCTGGACAAAATATCGCGATCGGGTCCGGCGGCGTGATGAGCGGCGCGCTCGGTATCGGGTGCGCCGCCTGCGGTTCGCTGATCTCGGGCGCGGTGCTTCCGGTTCTCGGCGCCGGCGGCGCGCTCGCCGCGCTGCCGCTGGACGGGGGAGAATTCGGGATCCTGAGCGTCGCCCTGCTTGTGGTTTCGTTGTCGTTGATCAGCAAGACCATTGCGGAGCCGATCGCCTGTTCGCCTGCTCAAACCCGGCACGCTCAACAGCCATGAATCGAACGAGACTGCGGGAGCCGCGTAATACCACGGATACTCGCCCGTTCTTCCGCAGCCCTGCGCGCCCGAAAACTCTGACTCAGGCGCGCTGTCTTATGGGCATGCGGGGCGAGGCCATAGCGGTTCGCGCAACTTGATCTACGTCAACATTGGGGCGGGTGGCGCGGGATAATATCGTTTCGATGCAAACTTGGCACGCATTTCGGATGGTGCGCGCGGTCGCAGTTGCGATCGCCCTCTCGCTTTTTCCGTTGTCGGCGACGGCGGCCAAGCCCGGCGAGCATGTGCCCGTCACGGCGGCGGCCAGCGCCGGGCACGGTGTCGGCGCCGGGGGCCTGTGGTTGCGCGAGTGCATGAACCCGGCCCCAAGCCACTTTTGCTGCGGTGAGCCGACGGTCGGGGTCCAGTCGCTTGGCCCGGTCCGGTTGCGCGATGCCGATGAGCACCCTGCGCTGACCGTTCGCCTTGTCGTCGTCCCTGCGCAAGCGCACCCTGCGCAGTCCGCATCTCCGCCAGCGCGGGATCCCGGTCCCGTTTTCTCGCGCTTTATCTTTTTCGGCAACTTCCGCAGTTAAGCCCGAAGCCGGCGCGCGTCCGCGATGCACGAATCGACGCGCCCGCCGTTTCCGCTTTCCGGCGATGGACCTGCCCGTCCGAAAAGGTTCACTGCCTCGACAATCCCCGTTGCAAGTTTGAAAGGAGCTCGACATGAAACACCTGAACGTTTGTAAGACACTGATCGCCGCCGTGCTGGCCGGCGCGACCGCCCTTGGAACGGCGGGGCTCGCCAACGCGCAGCCGGGAGGATATGGACCGGGCTACGGCATGGGGCCCGGCATGATGGGACCCGGAATGATGGGCGGCATGATGGGTCCCGGAATGATGGGCCCGGGAATGATGGGCGGCATGATGGGTGGAATGATGGGCGGCGGCACGGGCTACAGCATGCTCTATCAACTCAATCTGACGCCAGAACAGTGGAAAAAGGTGAACGCGATTCATGAGGACCTGGCGAAGAAGACCTGGGAGTTCGGCGGCAGGATGCAGGAAGAGGGATTCAAGCTGCGCAACCTGATGGTAGCCGAGAAGCGCGACCGCAGCGCCATCACCAATCAATACAGGAAGCTCCAGGATATGCGCCTGCAGGGCTTCCAGGCGCGCCTCGATGCGCAGGACAGAATCGAGGGCGTGCTCACCAAAGAGCAAAGAGAACAGCTCCGCCGCTTCGCGCCGTGGCGGGGCCAGCACATGCAATAGGAGGAGCACAGCCATGAATGCCTACGTCATGCCCGCCGCGAGACCGGCCGGCTTCGGGATACTCGCACTCGGCCTGCTGCTCGCCGTTTATTTCGGCGTGCTGACGCTCGTTTCCGGGTGGAAGTTCACCGTGAGCCAGTTCAACGAATTCTGGTACTACATTTTGCCGCTCGCCGGCGGATTCGGGCTCCAGGTGGCCCTCTACACACGGCTGCGGCAAGTCGTGCACCAGTCCAGGGAATCGGGTGCAGTAATGGCCGCATCCGGCACCACCTCGACCGCCGCGATGATCTCCTGCTGCGCCCACTACCTCGTCAACATCGCGCCAGTCATCGGGGCGACGGGGCTCGTGACTTTCGCGACGCAATACCAGGTGGAATTCTTCTGGGTCGGCCTCGCGTTCAACGCCGCCGGCATCGCTTTCATCGGTCACAGGCTTTGGAAAGCCACCAAGGAGCACGCACAATGCGCACATATCTGACAGCGTTTCTCATAGGGATGGCCGCCGCTCTCTTCGTTGCGGGGAGCCGCGCGGCCACCTCTGATCTCCCTGCTCAATCGAGCACCCAGGCCGGCGTCACGGTGAAGGCCGCTCCGCGCAGCCTCTCCGGGAGCGCCTGGGAATTCGAGATCGTGTTCGACACTCACAGCGGAGAGCTCACGGACGACCTCGAAAAGACGGCGGTCCTGATTGCTGACGGTGGCGCGTCCCGCTCGCCGCTCAAATGGCAGGGCGATCCGCCCGGCGGCCACCATCGCAAAGGCGTGCTGCTTTTCAAACCGGTGTCACCGCGGCCGGGATCGATAGAGCTGAGAATCCAGCGCACCGGGGAAGCGAGCCCGCGCTCGTTCCGCTGGCAACTCAAGTAAGCGGGAGCCGCGGCTGGCTCCGGTCCTGAAAGGAGATGGTTTATGGATATCGAAACCCTCAAATCGCTGGGGTGGCTGCTTCTTCTCGGGGGCGCGTTTTACATCATGATGAGATACGGCTGCGGCGCCCACATGATGGGCGGGCACGGTCATGGTGATCACGGCGGCACTCAGGGTCCGGGCGGCGAAAGCAAAGACCCGGTGTGCAGCATGAGCGTCGACCCGGGAAAGGCCGCGGCCGCGGCAGTCCACGGCGGTCGCACCTACTACTTCTGCTCGACCTCCTGCCGCGAGAAGTTCGAGCAGGCGCCGGAGAAATACGCCGGCGCCGCAGCCCAGCAAGGACGTCAGGAAGGAGAATCTCATCATGGGTAAGCTCTACTGGCGCGACGTCGGGCTGGCAATGGGGGCGTTTCTCGCCATCACCTATGTCCTCTGCGTGGCCTACGACCTGTTGTTCGGACAGCGCATGTACGAGGCGTGGCTGAAGCTCCTGCCCGGCTTCACGTGGATTACCTGGCAGAGCTTCCTGCTCGGACTGTTCGAGTCGTTCCTGTATGGCATTTATTTCGGACTGGTGTTCGCGCCGCTCTACAACTTTTTTCACGGCGAGTAAACGCGGAAGAATGTGGGGAATGACGGGGGATACGCCATGAGCTACGTCGAGACGCCTGCGGGCTTCCGCTATCCGTGGTACATGCGGATCGTGTTTTTCTTCCAGCGCCGGCGTTACGGCCGCGCGCTGGAGCCGGTGCGGCTGTGGGGCAGGATACCCATGGCCTTTCCCGCGATGGCCGCGTTGTACCGCGCGCTCGACCGCAAGTCCTCGCCCATCGAACCCGCGTTGCGCTCGTTGATCCAGGTGCGCATATCGCAGATCAACTCCTGCTCCTTCTGCGTGGATCTCAACTCGGCGATCGGTATCGATCGCGGTGCGCACGACGACAAGCTGCGGGCTCTCGCGCAGTTCGAGGGCTCGGTCCTGTTCAGCGACCGCGAGAAAGCAGCGCTCGCCTACGCGGAAGCGGTTACACGAGGCGACCGCGGTATCGATGCCGGGCTCATGTCGCGGTTGCGCGGGCATTTCGACGATCAGGCAATCGTCGAGCTCGCGGCGCTGATCGCGTACCAGAACATGTCGAGCAAGTTCAACGCGGCGCTCGGCGTGCCCGCGCACGGATTTTGCCGGGTACCCGGGGCGACGTAAGCCATGGCCGCTGTATCGCCGGCAGCACAGGTAAGAGCCAGGCGCTTTCTTCCCGGCAGACTGCGCCTCGGCAGGCAATGAGGGACATCGCCATGGAAGGACCAGCACACAACCACCCGGAAAGCCCGCCGCTACCGGTCTGCGGCTTCTGCGGCGCGCCGATCGCGGCAACCGGTTTCACACGTGCGGGGAACCGGTACTGCTGCGAAGGCTGCTTCCTCAAGGAAAAGGAATACCGCGGTATTCTCGACGAGCGCGAAAAGGCCTATCTCGCATTGGCGGAATCGCTGGCGGCAGCGCTGGACGCGCGTGAGCGCGAGACCGGGCTGCACTCGAAGCGGGTCGCGTGTCACACCCTGGTGCTCGCGCGCCGCTTCACTACCGACGCGGACAAGCTGCGCCAGGTGTACTGGGGGGCGCTGCTGCACGATCTCGGCAAGATCGGCATTCCCGACGCAATCCTGCTCAAGGAAGCGCCTCTGACCGGCGACGAGTGGCACGTCATGCGCGCCCACCCGGAAATCGGGCACCGCATCCTCACCAACGCGCCGTTCATGGGAGAGGCGGCCGAGATCGTGCTCTACCACGAAGAGCGCTACGACGGCACCGGCTACCCGCGCCGGCTCGCGGGCGATGACATCCCGATGTGGGCGCGGCTGTTCGCGGTGATCGACACGCTCGACGCGATGACCTCCGACCGCCCCTACCGCAAGGCCCTGGAATTTGATGCAGCGAAGGCGGAAATCGTGCGCATGGCGGGCACCCAATTCGATCCCCTCGCGGTGCAAGCGTTTCTCGCTGAGGAGCAGACCATGCGCGCAATGGTGGGCGTCAAGTGCGGGAGCAGCATGCTGCAAGAAGGGCCCGCCGCGGCGGGGTCGCGACGATGAGCGCGCGCGAGGGGCAAATCACGGAGGGTGTTGCCATGGGTAGACTCTACTGGCGCGACGTGGGGCTGGCGATGGGGTCCTTTCTCGCCATCACCTGCATCCTATGCGTGGGCTATGATTTCCGGCGCACCCGTGGTCCGCGGGCACGACGGACGAGAGCCGACGCTGCGAAGGCAACGTCGGCCAAGATGAAGCTGGTGCAACCCGGAAAGGATGATTATGGCAACTGACCCGGTATGCGGCATGCAGGTCGATGAAAAGTCGGCCGCGGCCAGCTCGGTCTACCAGGGCCGTGCCTACTTCTTCTGCTCGGAGCACTGCCGCAAGAAGTTCGCCGCCGACCCCGGCGCTTACCTTGCTCCCGCCCCGGTCGCGGCGGCGCCCGGGGCGGTTTACATCTGTCCCATGGATCCCGACGTGCGCCAGGATCATCCGGGAACGTGCCCGAAATGCGGCATGGCGCTGGAGCCGGAAGCGCCGGTCGCAGCCGCGACGCGCACCGAATACGTGTGCCCGATGCATCCCGAGATCGTCCGCAGCGAGCCGGGCGACTGCCCGATCTGCGGCATGGCGCTCGAGCCGCGGACGGTGACGCTCGAAGAGCAGAAAAGCCCTGAGCTTGCCGATATGACGCTGCGCTTCTGGGTGAGCGCGGTTCTCGCGCTGCCGCTGTTCTTGATGGCCACGGGCGAGAACTTATGGCCGGATATCGCCGCGCGGATCATCCCGCCGCGCGTATTCCAGTGGATCCAGTTCGTGATGGCGACGCCGGCGGTGCTGTGGGGAGGCTGGCCGATCTTCGTACGCGGCTGGCAGTCGGTCGTGAACCGCAGCCTGAACATGTTCACGCTCATTGCGTTGGGCGTGGGAGTCGCGTGGGCCTACAGCACGGTGGCATTGCTGCTACCCGGGATCTTCCCTGCGACATTGCTGAGCGCGGAGGGGCTGGTGCCGGTTTACTTCGAGGCTGCCGCGGTCATCACGGCCCTGGTCCTGCTGGGCCAGGTGCTGGAGCTGCGCGCGCGCAGCCGGACCAGCGCGGCGATCAAGATGCTGCTCGGGCTCGCCCCCAAGACGGCGCGCATCGTGCGGCAGGACGGGCGCGAGGAAGACATTCCGCTCGACCAAGTAAAGCCCGGCGACATCCTGCGCGTGCGCCCCGGAGAAAAGGTTCCGGTGGACGGCGTGGTGACCGACGGCGCGAGCTCGGTGGACGAATCGATGGTGACCGGCGAACCGATCCCGGTGGAGAAGCACGCGGGAGAACGCGTCATCGGCGCCACCGTGAACGGCACCGGCAGCCTGCTGATGCGGGCTGAACGCGTCGGCACGGAGACGCTGCTCGCGCAAATCGTGCGCATGGTGGCCGAGGCCCAGCGCAGCCGTGCGCCGATCCAGCGCCTCGCCGACCTGGTGTCGGGCTATTTCGTCCCGGCGGTGGTGGCAGTCGCGATTGCGACCCTCGTCGTGTGGGGCCTGTGGGGACCCGAGCCCCGGCTTGCGCACGGCATCGTCAATGCGGTCGCGGTGCTCATCATCGCCTGCCCGTGCGCGCTCGGGCTTGCCACGCCGATGTCGATCATGGTGGGCACCGGCCGCGGCGCGATGGTGGGTGTGCTGATCAAGAACGCGGAAGCGCTCGAGATCACGGAAAAGGTGAACACGCTGGTCACGGACAAGACCGGCACGCTGACGCTGGGCAAGCCGCGGCTCGCCGGCGTGGTTGCAGCAGAGGGCTTCGCGGAAGACGAGATTCTTCAGCTCGGCGCGGGCCTCGAGCGCGCGAGCGAACATCCGCTCGCCGCGGCAATCGTCGGCGGTGCGGAAGAAAAGCGGCTGCCGCTGCCCACCGTCGAAGACTTTCAATCGCACACCGGCAAAGGAGTGAGCGGCAAGGCGGGCGGACGCCCGGTGGCCATCGGTAACCGCAAGTTGCTGGAGGCGCTCAACGTCAGCCCGGGCGAACTGGAGCAGCGGGCTGAGGCGCTCCGCGGCGAAGGCCAGACGGTGATGTTCGTGGCGGTGGAAGGCAAACCCGCTGGCCTGATCGGAGTCGCCGACCCCATCAAGGAGACCACCCCGGAGGCCATCCGCGCACTGCATGCGGAAGGGCTGGAGGTGGTGATGCTCACCGGCGACAACCGTGTCACCGCCGAGGCGGTGGCGAAGAAGCTTGGA
This sequence comes from Betaproteobacteria bacterium, assembly GCA_016199485.1. Classification (GTDB taxonomy): domain Bacteria; phylum Pseudomonadota; class Gammaproteobacteria; order Burkholderiales; family SG8-41; genus JACQGO01. The sequence continues at coordinate 3,371 of JACQGO010000347.1, read as the reverse complement.
ATCGACCGGGTCATCGCCGAGGTCCTGCCCGAGCAGAAGACCGAGATCGTCAAGCAACTGCAGGCGGAGGGCAGGTTCGTCGCCATGGCGGGCGACGGCATCAACGATGCGCCGGCGCTCGCGCAGGCGCAGGTGGGCATCGCGATGGGCACCGGCACCGACGTCGCGATGGAAAGCGCGGGCGTGACGCTCGTCAAGGGCGACCTGCGCGGCATCGTGCGCGCGCGGAGGCTTTCGCGCGCCACCATGCGCAACATCCGCCAGAACCTGTTCTTTGCCTTCATCTACAACGCGCTGGGCGTGCCGGTCGCCGCAGGGGTGCTTTATCCCGTCTTCGGCCTGCTGCTCTCGCCCATCATCGCCGCGGCGGCAATGAGCTTCAGCTCGGTCTCGGTGGTAACCAACGCCCTCCGCCTCAACCGGACCGCATTATGAACACACGAAAATCAGCCGAACCCATACCGGAAACCCGCGGCATGCTTCTGGAGTGGCTCGCGCCCGTCTACGACCGCTATTGCAAGGTCATAGGTCTCGGCGAGCGTTTCCGGACCGACACGCTGCGCCACGCACAACTCAAGCCGGGCGATCGAGTGCTCGACGTGGGCTGCGGCACAGGGGTGCTCACCCGTCTCGCGCAGGACGCGGTCAGCCCGCAAGGCACCGCGATCGGTATCGACCCGGGACCCGCAATGATCGCCCAGGCCCGGGATAACGCTCGCGCGGCCGGGAATCGCGCCGAGTTCCGGCTTGCCGCCGTGGAACGCCTGCCGTTTCCCGATGCCAGCTTCGATGTCGTGCTCTCCAGTTTGATGTTTCACCACCTGCCCCCCGAAACCAAACGCGAAGGGCTGCGGGAAGTCCTGCGGGTCCTGATCCCCGGTGGGCGACTGGTCCTGGTGGACGTGGGCAAGCCGGGCCATTTCCTGTGGTGGCTCGTCGTCTGGCCGTTTCTGTTGATGCCGATGACCGCGCCTAATCTGCGGGGAGAGGTTCCCATTTATCTCTCTGCGGCGGGTTTCGCTCCGGTGGAAACCAACGGCATGCGGTGGCGGATCATTACTTTCTGGACAGCAGTTAAACCCAAAACTAATACCGTGGTGACCTGAAGGAGGTCTGTGATGAAAGCCAGGCGAGACGATCGCCCAGGAGGTGCGAGGGAGGCGGCATATGTGGGGTGACATGGGAAGCTATGGATGGGGCTGGGGCGGGATGATGGGATTCGGCTTGATCAGCATGGTGCTGTTCTGGGTGCTGATCATCCTCGGCATCGTGATCCTGGTGAAATGGATCGCGAGCGGCTCCTCCGGAAGCCAGCCGCCGGTGAAGACGGCGCTCGACATTCTCAAGGAGCGTTACGCCAGAGGGGAGATCGGCAAGCAGGAGTTCGAGGAGAAGAAGCGCGACCTGAGCGGCTGAAGCCCGGGCGCCCATGTGCCACCTGCTTCTCCTCCTGCCGTTGCTGGCGCTGCCGCTGCTGTGGCTGCTGCCCCTCAGTGTGGGCGTCCCGCTGTACGGCGGAGTCGTAGTGCTCAGCGTGGTGATCTATGCCTTCGCGCTGAGAGCGATGCGGATGCCGGTCTGCACCGGGGCCGAAGCACTGGTGCATGCAACCGGTACGGTGCGTTCGGTAGACGGGCGCAAGGCCGCCGTGTGGATCCAGAGCGAGCTGTGGTCGGCCGAGTACGGGAGCGAGCCGCTCGCTGAGGGAGACCAGGTGGAGGTGACGGCGATCGATGGACTGACGCTCAAAGTGCAGAAGCTGCCGGCATGCGACGATCGACCACCTGAAGGAGGGCTGCCACGAAACGCGTAGTCATCGCAACCGTCGTCTTCTTTTTCGGCACCGTTGTCCAAGACGCATGTTGATGCAGATCAAAGTACAGGCTGCCCGTTTCGGATATTTTGTGGCTGCAGTACGCAGAAAAATCGCGCAATAGCGAAGCTACATGGCATCATCCAATACACATACCGGCCATGCTTCAAACGCAAGTTTGAGGGAGCGGCGGTCGCTACGCTGCGGCCGCTCGGCGTTCGTTCTCGTCTGGCTCGCATTGTGGCTGGGCGGCATCGGCTTCGCTTATTTTGCAATGCCGCCCGCCCAGGCCGGCTCCGGCGGGAACGTTGCGCAGAGCGGCGCATCTGATCACGGAACGGTGCCGCACCACTACCCATCAGCCTTCGACAATCCGGATTGCCGGGAGTCGCGGGATGCCGGCACTGCATCACAGCAAGCAGTCCCGTTGCGTCTTTCCGGCGATGAATCTGCGAATTTGGCGTTGCTGCCTGCAATGCAACGCGGGGTTGTGCGCGCCGACGACCAGCATCCGGGGTATCACTCGTATCCGCGCCCGCCCAGTCGCGCTCTCTACCTGCGCATTTTGCGGCTGTTGATCTGATCTCCCCGCCGCGACTCCGGCGACGAGTTCGGAGTCGGGCGGATTCGCACGCTGCCGTCTTGTCCGGCTGTCGTGCGCGATAAACCTCCCGCCTTTTCCGACACGATCGCCGGTGCAATCCGTTGCGTGATGCTGCGTGCCGCGCGACGGCGCCTTTCGGGATCAACGCGATTTTTCATGGGTACTGATATGACCCGACGCAAGAGCAGCAAGAAGTCCTGCAATGTACACCGGAGGCCGGAGGCCGCGGAAGCGCTCAAGCGAGCGCACGCCGTGAGCCTGCAAGGCGGCGCAGGCGCTGGCCGGTGCGCCTCCTGCGGGGGCAGGAGACGCCCATGATCCCGGAACTCGGCCAGTTCGCGCTTGTGCTCGCGTTCACTCTCGCGCTGGTGCAGGGTATTTTCCCGCTTGTCGGGGCGGCGCGGGGCGATTCCGCCTGGATGAGTGTCGCGCGGCCGGCAGCGCACGGGCAATTCGTGTTCCTCGCGATCGCCTTCGGCTGTCTCACTTACGCTTTCGTCACCAGCGATTTCACGGTGGCGTACGTGGCCAACAATTCGAACAGCAAGCTCCCGCTCGCGTACCGCATCGCCGGCGTCTGGGGCGGGCACGAGGGCTCGCTCCTGCTGTGGATGCTGATCCTCGCCCTGTGGATGGTCGCGGTCACGGTGTTCAGCCGCCATCTGCCGGAAGAGATGGTGGCACGCGTGCTCGGGGTGATGGGGCTAGTCAGCGTCGGATTTCTCGCCTTCATGCTGTTCACCTCGAACCCGTTCGACCGGCTGTTTCCGGCGCCGCCCGACGGGCGCGATCTTAACCCGCTGCTGCAGGACCCGGGCGTGGCGTTGCACCCGCCAACGCTCTACATGGGATACGTCGGGTTCTCGGTCGCGTTCGCGTTTGCGATCGCCGCCCTGCTCTCCGGGCGGCTCGACGCCGCGTGGGCGCGCTGGTCGCGTCCGTGGACCACGGTAG
>JACQGO010000061.1 GCA_016199485.1 Betaproteobacteria bacterium | reverse complement strand
GAACCCGGAACCGCGGCAGCGACGTCGCCGCTGCCGCCGCTGGCGGTCGAGCGCCGCGCCGGGGATCCGCTCCACCGCCTGCGCCGCTTTGCCGGCGAGTTCGGCGGCCGCGTGCTGCTGCTCGCCGAGAGCGCCGGGCGGCGCGAGACGATGCTCGAATATCTCGCCGAGCACGGGCTGCGCCCCTCCGCCTGCAAGGACTACGCGCATTTCACGGCCGCAGGCGAGCGATTCATGCTCGGTGTTGCGCCGCTCGCCGCCGGCTTCATGCTCCCCGCCGGGGACGTTGCGTTGGTCACCGAAAACGAGCTCTACGCGGCGCAGGTGCGCCCGCGCGTCCAGCGCGAGGCGGCGCGGCGGGTCTCGACCGAGGCGATGCTGCGCGATCTCTCGGAAGTCAAGGTCGGCGACCCGGTGGTACACGAGCAGCACGGCATCGGCCGCTACCGCGGCCTCGTCACGATGGATCTCGGCGAAGGGGACACCGAGTTCCTCGCGCTCGACTACGCCGGCGGCGACAAGCTCTACGTGCCGGTGTCGAATCTGCATCTCATCGGCCGCTACAGCGGCGCAGCGCCGGAGGCCGCGCCGCTGCACACCCTGGGCAGCGGCCAGTGGGACAAGGCGAAGCGCAAAGCCGCGGCGCAGGCGCACGACACGGCGGCGGAGCTTCTCGACCTTTACGCACGGCGCGCCTCGCGCCAGGGGCACGCGTTCGGCGTGAAGCCGCTCGACTACGATGCGTTCTGCGATGCGTTCCCGTTCGAGGAAACGCCGGACCAGGCCGCTGCCGTCACCGCTGCGCTCGAAGATCTCAAGAGCGGCAAGGCGATGGACCGGCTCATTTGCGGCGACGTCGGCTTTGGCAAGACCGAAGTGGCGCTGCGTGCGGCATTTGTCGCAGTGATGGACGGCAGGCAGGTCGCGGTGCTGGTGCCCACGACGCTCCTCGCCGAGCAGCACCTCAACACCTTTTCCGACCGCTTCGCCGAGTGGCCGGTCAGGCTCGCGGAGCTGTCGCGCTTCCGCTCGGCGAAACAGCAGGAGGAAGTGCTCGCCGGGCTCGCCGCGGGTTCCATCGACATCGTGATCGGCACCCACAAGCTGCTGCAGCGTAACATCAGGTTCAGGAACCTGGGGCTCGTGATCATCGACGAGGAGCACCGCTTCGGCGTGCGCCAGAAGGAGCGCCTGAAGGCGCTGCGCGCGGAGGTCGACGTGCTCACGCTCACCGCGACGCCGATCCCGCGCACGCTCGCGATGTCGCTCGAAGGGCTGCGCGACTTCTCGGTGATCGCGACCGCGCCGCAGCGCCGGCTCGCGATCAAGACCTTCGTTTCGCGCTTCAGCAGGGCGCTGATCCGCGAAGCCGTGCTGCGGGAGCTCAAACGCGGCGGCCAGATCTATTTCCTGCACAACGAAATCGACACCATACGCCACCTCGAGGAAATGCTCGCGAAGCTCGTGCCCGAGGCGCGCATCCGGGTGGCCCACGGGCAAATGCGGGAGCGCGAACTGGAGCACGCGATGCGCGACTTCTATCAGAGCCGCTTCAACCTGCTGCTGTGCACCACCATCGTCGAGACCGGCATCGACGTGCCCGCCGCCAACACCATCCTCATCAACCGTGCCGACAAGTTCGGGCTCGCGCAGCTGCACCAGTTGCGCGGGCGCGTCGGCCGCTCGCACCATCAGGCGTACGCCTACCTGCTGCTGCCCGAGGAGGGCCACATCACCGCCCAGGCGAGGAAGCGCCTGGAAGCGATCCAGATGATGGAGGAGCTGGGCGTCGGCTTCTACCTCGCGATGCACGATCTCGAGATCCGCGGCGCGGGCGAGGTGCTCGGCGAGGCGCAGAGCGGCGAGATGCAGGAGGTCGGCTTCCATCTGTATTCCTCGATGCTGGAGGCGGCGGTGAAATCGCTCAAGCAAGGCAGCGAGCCCGACCTCACCGCGCCGCTCGGCGCGACCACCGAGATCAACCTGCATGTGCCGGCGCTGCTGCCGGCGGGCTATTGCAGCGACGTGCACGAGCGGCTCGTGCTGTACAAACGGCTCGCCAACTGCGAGACGCCCGACGAGCTCGACGCGATGCACGAGGAGCTGGTCGACCGCTTCGGCGCGCTGCCCGGGCAGGCGAGATCGCTCCTCGAGACCCACCGCCTGCGCATCCTCGGAAAGCCGCTTGGCATCGCGCGCATCGACGCGACCGATTCCGCGATACAGCTCCAGTTCGTGCCCAAGCCACCGATCGAGCCAGCCAAGGTTCTGAAGCTGGTGCAGACCCGCCGCGAGTATCGCCTTGCGGGCCAGGACAGGATCAGGATTGAAGCGCAAATGCCCGACGTCCACGCCCGCGTGAGCGCCATCCGCAAAGCATTCGGCGAGCTGCGCTGAGAATCGCAGTCGCTGATCCGATCTCGAACTATTGAGGGCGGGAGATCAAGATATTGATGGTAACCGCATTTCGCCCGGCAACAGGTACCTGTCATTCGGCCGGGTGGACATGCCATACGCCCTCGGTGTATGTTGATGGCCGAGCGAGTTCACGCGTGGCACAGGGAAACACGAGAGCGGGGTCGGGCTCGACCGCGATGACAGAAGCCGGATTCGGGACGACGCCCCGCACTCCGCTCACGGACTTCATCGTCTTCGGGCTGCTCACGTTCTGGGTATACACCGCGGTCCGGCTCGCGCTTCTCGTGCGCGACCACGCCAGGTCGCGCTGGCAGGAGTTCGCGACATCCTTCGCCCGGGCCGGGGTCGAAGCCGACCGCGTCGAGGCCGCGCGCCGACGCGGATTTGAAACCAACATCGTCGTTCCGATCGCGGCTGCGTGCATATTCGGCATCGATGCCGCGCTGGTCGCCGCGTGGTTCCTGCGCTGGATCGTGCTCGGCGCGGATTTGGACTACACGACCATCATGAGCGCCGTCGGAAGCTCTTCGGCGTTGTTTTACGCGGCAACCTGCATGCTCGTCGTGTGGACGACGCAACGCATCCACGCGCACGAGATCGCCGAGCTCGCGATCCGCGAGCGGGGGCCGGAATCCGTCGGAAACCATCGCGTCGTCCCCGAAGAGAGCCTGGTGTCGCGCTGGGAGCAGATCAACAACCACGTGGCGCTGTTCCTGATCGTCGCGCTGCCGATCGCGGCCTCTCCGACGGTCGCGGCGCACCTGCTTCTCACCGGTACAACCGCCGCCTACGTGCCGCTTCCCGCGCTGGTGTGCTTCGTGCTGGCAGGCGTGTTCCACTTCTGGGGAACGCGGCTGCTCGGCGGGCTGTTCAATTCGCATCTTTCGATCGAGGCGTCGCACAGCGGCGGCGGGCGCCCGGCCGGGGACCGCGCGCCCGCGGCGATGCCCTCGCCCGCTGCGCCCGCCGGCGACGATGGTCTGGAGCCCTACGCCGGAAGCGGGCCGTTCATTTTCGTGAGCTACAAGAGGGAGGACTTCGAGCGCATCCGCCCGGTCCTGCGCCGGATCCACACCTGGGGCTACCGGTTCTGGTATGACAAGGGAATTCCCGGCGGCGCGGAATGGGACGCGCTGATCGAGGAGAAGCTCAAGGGCTGCGCGATGCTGCTGTTCTTCGTGAGCCGCGGCTCGGTCGAGTCGAAGTACTGCCGCCGCGAAGTCAAGTACGTCGATCAACTCAACAAGCCCATCCTCAGCCTGCGGCTGGAGCCGGCCGAGCTCGGGTACGGGCTGCAGATGCTGCTCACCCAGTACCAGATGATCGACTCCGGCGCGGAGGATTTTGCCGGGGAGATCGAACGCGCGCTCAAGTACATGCGCCTGCTCTGACGCGCTGACGCCGTGCCCTTCCGCCCCGCCGCGTCCTGTGCAACTGGCCCGACGCGGGTTGCGGCGGGCGCCCCGCGGTAAGTAACACACGCGGCTTCGGCTATAATCGCGCCTTTGCGCTCCGTCCCCCCGCGACCGGGATCTCTCAACTCGTGAACCTCGTCATCCAGGGCCTCGGGGCGGCAACCCGCGACCTGAATGAGAAAACTTTCTTGTATTACAGGGACCCGCTATGCACCTGATCCGACCCTTCGCCGGCCTGCGCCCGACGCCCCGCCGCGCCGCCGAAGTCATCGCCCCTCCCTACGATGTGTTGTCTACCGACGAAGCACGCACGCGAGCCTCCGGCAAGCCGTGGAGCTTCCTGCACATTTCCAAGCCGGAGATCGACCTGCCGGCGGCGGGAACCGATTCCTATGCGCCTCGAGTCTATGCCAAGGCAGCGGAAAACCTGAGTCTCATGCTGCGCGAAGGCATCCTTGCCCGCGACCCGGCGCGCTGCTACTACGTTTATCGCCTGATCATGGGCGAGCACACGCAGACCGGCCTGGTGGCAGCGGCCTCGCTGGCGGAATACGACATCAATCGCATCCGCAAACACGAGCACACGCAAACGGACAAGGAGAACGACCGCGTGCGCCAGATCGAAGCGCTGAATGCCCAAACCGGCCCGGTGATGCTCGCTTATCCAAACTCACGGGAGATAGACGACATCTTGGGCCGCTGCTCGGCCGGCGCACCCGACGCGGACGCCATCGCCGACGATGGCGTCCGCCACTCACTGTGGGTGGCGCGCGACGCTGAAATCCAGGCGCGACTGACCCGGGCATTTGACGCCGTGCCGGCCCTTTACATCGCCGATGGCCACCACCGCTCGGCGGCGGCCTCGCGCGTCGCCGCCGCGCGCCGCGCCGCCAATCCGCGCCACACCGGAGAGGAAAACTACAACTACTTCCTGACGGTGATCTTTCCTCACCACCAGATGAAGATTCTCGCCTACAACCGCGTCGCCGCCGACTTGAACGGCATGGACGCCAGGACTTTCCTTGCGCGCGTGCGGGAAAGCTTTTCCGTGGAAGCGAGCCCCACGCCGGTGAAGCCGGACAGGCCGGCCGAATTCGGCCTGTATCTCGCCGGCCAGTGGCATCGCCTGGCGATCCACCGCGAGCTGATTCCTGTCAACGATCCCGTGGCTCGCCTCGACGTGAGCCTGCTCTCCGACCACTTGCTCGGGCCCGTTCTGGGCATCAAGGACTTGCGCCGGAACAAACGCATCGACTACATCGGCGGCATTCGCGGCCTGGCGGAACTGGAGAAGCGCGTAAACAGCGGCGAGATGGCCGCCGCCATCGCGCTTTATCCCACCCGCATGGAAGACTTGATGGCCGTGGCCGACGCGGGCGAAGTCATGCCGACGAAGTCCACCTGGTTCGAGCCCAAGCTGGCGGACGGGCTGGTGTCGCATGCACTGGATTGAGGCGCTGCTGACGGCGCGCGCCCGCCTACCGTCGCCGCTTCGAAGCTTCGTAGAGCGGCATCACCCGCGCCGCGTAGTCCTGCAGGTCGCGCGCACGATCCCCGGGCGAGGGATGGGTGGAAAGAAACCGCGGCGGGGCGCCGCCGCCCGCCTGCGCCATCTTCCGCCACAGCGTCACCGCCGCGCGCGGGTCGAAAGCGGCGCGCGCGGCAAGCTCCACGCCGATGCGGTCGGCCTCGCGCTCGTGCTCGCGCGAGTTGGGGAGATTGAAGGTGAGATCGGTGATGATCTGAGCGAGCTGCATGCCGCTGTCGCCCAGCCCGACAGCCGCGCCGACCACCGAGAGCGCGATGCCCTGCGCCACCGCCTGCGAGGCACGCTCGCGCCCGTGCTCGCGCAGCGCGTGCGCCATCTCGTGGGCGAGTACCGCCGCAAGCTCATCGTCGGTGGGCCTGAGCCGGTCGAGCAGCCCGGTATAGACCGCCATCTTGCCGCCCGGCATGGACCAGGCGTTGATGTCGTTCGAGCTGATCACGTTGACTTCCCACGCCCAGCCGGGGGCGTCACGCCGGAACGCGCCGATCGCGGCAATCAGGCGGCCGGCGATGCCCCTCACGCGCGCCACCTGTTGCGGGTTGCGGTTGAGCGCATCTTTCCCCGCCGCCTTCTTGATCTCCTGCTGGTAGGCGATTCCCGCGCTGCGGTTCACCTCGCCGGAAGAAAGTATCATGGTTTGCTTGCGCTCCACGCCCACCGCGCCGGGCTGTGTCGTCTGCACCGTCGTGCAGGAGGCGAGCGCCAGGGCCGCCAAGGTGAATAACGCAAACGCTCGTGCCCGCGCCAACGAAAATCCGTCCATACGATTCATTATCGCGCTCGCCTTATTTGCGAATCAATTCGAAAATCGGCTCGATGTGCGACAGCGGAAGATAGCGGCCCGGCAGCTTCACGCGCAAGGGGCGGATACTCCGTAACGATCACTCTGAGCCGATTTTCCGGCTAGTCCCAGCGGTCGTCGCGCACCTGGATCTCGCCGTTCTCGACGCGGACCGGAAATTTGGCGGTAGGCTCATAGGCCGGCGCCGAGAGCGCCGCGCCGGTCCTGATGCAAAAACGCGCTCCGTGGCGGGGGCATACGATCTGGTCGCCCTCGACCGTGCCGCCGGTGAGCTGCTCGCCGTCGTGCGTGCACACGTCCTCGATCGCATAATACTCGCCGCCGAGATTGAACACGGCCACGCTCACGCCGTCCACGTCAACGACGCGATGGCTGCCGGGCGCCAGCTCGCCCAGCTTCGCTACCGTGACCCAGTCAGACACGTGAAATGAGCCGCCAGGACGCCAAGAAAATCACAAGACGATTCTTCTTCATTTACATTCAAGAGAGATGTGGCCCGGTTTTGCCTGCCGCGATCTTTTCCCTGGGACGGTTACCGATCCCGGTTGATCGAAGTCGCTGCCGCTACACGGCAACGACTTCGATGTCGGGCTCGATCTGCCGCACCAGGTTCTCGATGCCGGCGAGTGTGCCACTGATCGAGCTCGGGCAGCTGCCGCACGCGCCCTGGTAATGCACCATCAGCCGGTTGCCCTCGAGTCCTAGGATATGGAGGTCTCCGCCGTCATACTGCAGATACGGCCGCACCTGCTCGTCGAGAATCTGATTGATCCGTTCCAGCCGCTCGCGGTCATGCTCCGACAGGTCCTCCAGGCTGGCGGCGGTCGTGGCTTCCGCCGCGAGCTGCGCGGAGTGCTCGTCGGCGGCGGGCGCCTCGCGGATCGGCACCGCCAGCTTGCGCATCAGCTCCTGCCAGTCGGCGCCTCCGTCCTGCGTCACCGTCACCCAGTGATCGACGTAGAACACGTTGGTGACGTGCTCGATCGCAAACAGCGCGGTGGCGAGCGGATCGTCCTTCGCCTCCCCGGCAGTATCATAGGAACGCGCGATCCCCCACGTGAGAGGCTCCTTGAGGATGAACTTCATCGCGTTGGGATTGGGCGTGGGCTCGATTTCCGCGATCTTCGGCATTTCAAACCTGTTCAGCCACGGAGAGCACAGAGATCACAGAGGAGGAACGAAGAACAAAAATCCACACGAGAATAACCCCTCCTGCAATTCTCTCTGACGTGCTTGATGTCCTGGTGGTTCAAGTTCTTGGCCTCTGTGTTCTCTGTGTCCTCTGTGGCAGAAGAACTCATGCACTGCCGCCGATGGGCGCGTGCATCGGGTCGGCTTCCGCCTCGGTCGAGGTGCTGGCGATCGCGTGGAATGCCGCGTGCAGCGTGTGCCACGGCAGGATTGCGCACTTGACGCGGGTGGGCAGGTCGCGCACGCCGGCGAATACCGTCAGCTTTCCCAGATGGTGCGGCTGCTGGTCGAGGTCGAGCTTGCCGGTCGCCATGTCGCGGAACTCCTGGATCAGCGTCTCTGCGTCCCGCCTGCTCCTGCCCTTCACCGCCCCCGTCATCATCGATGCGGATGCCTTGCAGATCGCGCACGACTCGCCGTGGAACGCGATGGCGTCGATCACCTGCTCGCGCATCCTCAGCGTGAGGCTCAGGTGGTCGCCGCACAGCGGGTTGTGGCCCTCGGCCTTGTGCGTTGCGTCGGCGAGCGTGCCCCAGTTGCGCGGCTTCTTGTTGTGGTCGAGGATGACCTCCTGGTAGAGCTGCTTCGTATCGGCCATGTTCAAGACCAATCAAGCCACAGAGAGCACAGAGGGAAGCAAACAACAAAAACACCATCCCGAAGAATTGGTTTTGTTTTCCCCGGTGTGCTTGGCGTCTTGGCGGCTCAAGTTCTTACTCTCTGTGTCCTCTGGGTTCTCTGTGGCCGGTGCTTTTTAGCCAAATACCTTCTGCACTTTCCTGATCGCCGCCACCAGCGCGTCGACTTCCGCCATCGTGTTGTAGAACGCGAACGAGGCGCGCGAGGTCGCCGCGACGCGATAGCGCTGCATCACCGGCTGCGCACAGTGATGCCCGGTGCGGATCGCCACGCCCTCCTCGTTGAGCAGCGTGCCCACGTCGTGCGGATGCACGCCGTCCATTACGAAGGACAGCACCGCCGCTTTCTTCTCCGCCGTGCCGAGAATGCGCACGCCGGGAATGCGGTTCACCTGAACGGTCGCGTAGTCGAGCAGGCCCGACTCGTACGCGCCGATGCGCTCCATGCCGATCGCAGTGAGGTAATCGGCCGCCGCACCGAGCGCGACCGCGGCGGCGATCGGCGGCGTGCCCGCCTCGAACTTGTGCGGGATCACGTTGTACGTGGTCTTCTCGAACGTCACCGACAGGATCATGTCGCCGCCCCCCTGGTAGGGCTGCATGCTCTCGAGCAGCCCCGCTCGTCCGTAGAGCACGCCGATGCCGGTCGGCCCGCACATCTTGTGCCCGGAGAAGGCGTAGAAATCGCAATCGAGATCCTGGACGTCAACGTTGAGGTGCGGCGCCGCCTGCGCGCCGTCGACCAGCACCGGCACGCCGTGGCGGTGTGCCGCCGCGATCATCTCCTTCACCGGGTTGATGGTGCCGAGCGCGTTCGAGACGTGGGTCACGCCGACGAACCTGGTGCGCGCGTTGAACAGCGTCTCGTACTGCTCGAGCTCCAGCTCGCCCCTGTCGTTGACCGGCACCACCCGGAGCTTCGCGCCCTTTTCCTCCGCGAGCATCTGCCACGGCACGATGTTCGAGTGGTGCTCCAGCGTGGTGAGGATGATCTCGTCACCCTGCCCGATGAACTTGCGACCGTAGCCGTGCATCACGAGGTTGATGCTCTCGGTCGTGCCGCGGGTGAAAATCACCTCGCGCTCTTCGCGGGCATTGATGAAGGCCTGCAGCTTGCGCCGCGCCGCCTCGTACTCGGCGGTCGCGGTTTCGGAAAGATAGTGCACCGCGCGGTGGATGTTGGCGTGCTGCGTGGTCTGGTAGCGCACCCAGCGGTCGATCACCGGCCGCGGCATCTGGCTCGAGGCGGCGTTGTCGAGATAGACCAGCGGCTTGCCTTTCACGCGCAGCTTCAGGATCGGAAAGTCGGCGCGGATGCGCTCGACATCGAGGGCCGGAGCCGTTTCGGGCTTCAACGCGCCGTGAATGGCGTTCATGCTAACCCCGTGACCCGCTCATGCCGCGGTTTGCGCCTGCTCGAGCACCGTCCGCCCGAGCTGCGCCACCAGCGACGGCACCGGGATGCGGTCGATGATCTCGGCGCCGAAAGCGTAGATGAGCAGATTGTGCGCGCGCGCTTCGCTCAATCCCCTGCTTCTGAGATAGAACATCTGCTCCTGCTCGAGCTGGCCGACAGTCGCGCCGTGCGAGCACCTGACGTCGTCGGCGAAGATCTCGAGCTGCGGTTTGGTGTCGACGTGCGCCGTGCCCGACAGCAGCAGGTTCCTGCTCTCCTGCGCGGCGTCGGTCAGTTGCGCGCCCGGACGCACCACGATCCTGCCGTTGAACACCGCGTGCGCCGCGTCCCCGATGATGCATTTGTGAAGCTGGACGCACTTGCCGGCGGGCCGCGCGTGGTCCATGAAAGAGTGCGTGTCGGCGAGCTGGCGGCCCGAGACGAGGGCGAGACCGTCGATGCGCGCGCGCGCTCCCTCGCCCTGCTGCACGACGCTGAGGTTGTAGCGCGAGATGCGCGCGCCGAGCGTTACCGTGTGCGATGCATACTCGGCGTCCTTGCCGAGAGCGACCGCGCAGGTCGCGATGTGGAACGCGCTGCGTGCTTCGCGCTGGAGCTTCACGTGGGTCACGCGTGCTCCGTCGCCCAGCACGATCTCGGTCACCGGATCGCTGAAATAGGCGTCCTCCCCGAGCGCCACGTAGTCCTCGATCAGCGTGCACCGGCTGCCGGCCTCGGCGATCACGAGGCAGCGCGGGTATGAGGCGATCTCCTTCTGCGCCGCGACGAACAACAGGTGCACCGGCGTCGGGCAGTCCTGGTTTCTCGCGATGATCACGAGCGCCCCGTCGCGCAGGTAGCACGTATTGAGCGCAGCGAACACGTCGCGTTCGAACGCGGCGTGCCGCGCGAGATGCGGCTCGACCGGCACGCAGTGCGTCTCGAGCCCGGCAGCGAGGTTCTTGACGAGCACGCCGTACGGCAGCCCCGCCGTCGCCGACAGTTCGGGCGAGAACACGCCGTCCACGAAAGTGAGCCGGATCGCCGCTTCGGGAGTTTCGAAGCGCGCGATGTCGCGCTCGGTGAGCCGTGGCGCGGAACGCCCCGGTCGAAACGGGATCCTGGTGAGCGGCGTGATGTCGGTGAAGCGCCACTCCTCTTCGCGGGTAGTGGGTATCGTCAGCGCGTTCGCGCGCTCGAGCGCCGCAGCGCGCCGCCCGTCGAGCCACGAAAGCGGGCTGTGGGGCAGCTCCGTGCAGCCCTTGAGCAGCGCCTCGACGTAAGGATGTTTCGCCGCGACAGCGGTGCTCATGCCCGCCGCTTCCTCTTCGCCCATCGTCATATCCACCGGATCGCGTCGGCGGCCGGCGGCATTCGCTGCTCTCGCATCCCCGCAAAGCGGGGCCCCTGCTCGAGGCTCATGCCGCCACCCTCGCCCGATACTCCTCCATCACCCAGTCGTAACCGCGGCTCTCGAGCTCGAGCGCGAGCGCCTTGTCGCCGGTCTTGATGATGCGGCCGCCCTCCATCACGTGCACGTAGTCGGGAACGATGTAATTGAGCAGCCGCTGGTAGTGCGTCACCAGCACCATCGCGTTGTCCGGCGTGAACAGCCGGTTCACTCCGCTCGCCACCACGCGCAGCGCGTCGATGTCCAGCCCCGAGTCGGTCTCGTCGAGGATCGCGAGCCTGGGCTCGAGCAGCGCCATCTGCAGGATCTCGTTCCTCTTCTTCTCGCCGCCCGAGAAGCCGTCGTTGACGCTGCGGTCGAGGAAGCCCGGGTCCATGTCGAGCAGCTTCATCTTCCCGCGCACGAAGTCGTCGAATTCGAGGGGATCGAGCTCGTCCTTGCCGCGCGTCGCCTGCACCGTGTTGTAGGCGAGCCGCAGGAATGCGGAATTGCCGACCCCCGGAACCTCGACCGGGTACTGGAATCCGAGGAAAAGCCCCGCCCGCGCGCGCTCTTCCGGTGCAAGCTCGAACAGATTCCTGCCCTCGAACAGCACGCCGCCGCCGGTCACTACGTAGGCCGGGTGGCCGGCGAGCGCCTTGGCGAAGGTGCTCTTCCCGGAGCCGTTGGGGCCCATGATGGCGTGGATCTCGCCGGCGCGTACTACGAGGTCTATGCCCTTGACGATCTCCACGCCAGCGACGGCCACTTGCAGACCGCGCACCTCCAGGAGAACCTTGGCTTCGCGAGCGATCATCCCACGCTTCCTTCGAGCTTGAGACCGAGCAGCTTGGTCGCTTCCACCGCGAACTCCATCGGCAGCTGCTGGAATACGTCCCTGCAGAAGCCGTTGATGATCATGGAGACCGCCTCTTCGGCGCCGATGCCGCGCTGCGCGAAATAGAAAAGCTGGTCTTCGCCGATCTTGGAGGTCGTCGCTTCGTGCTCGACTCTGGCCGTATGGTTGGCGACCTGGATGTAGGGAAAGGTGTTCGCGCCGGAGTGCGAGCCGATCAGCATCGAGTCGCACTGCGAGTAGTTGCGCGCGTTCTCGGCCTTGGGGCCGATTCTCACCAGCCCGCGGTAGCTGTTGTTCGAACGGCCCGCGGAAATGCCCTTGCTGATGATGCGCGAGCGCGTGTTCCTGCCGATGTGCACCATCTTGGTCCCGGTGTCGGCCTGCTGGCGGTTGTTGGTGAGCGCGACCGAGTAGAACTCGCCGCTCGAGTTGTCGCCAAGCAGCACGCAGGACGGATACTTCCAGGTGATCGCCGAGCCGGTCTCGACCTGGGTCCACGAGATCCTGGAGCTCGCCCCCTTGCACAACCCGCGCTTGGTGACGAAGTTATAGACGCCGCCCACCCCTTGCTCGTCGCCCGCGTACCAGTTCTGCACCGTCGAGTACTTGATCTCGGCGTCATCGAGCGCGATGAGCTCGACCACCGCGGCGTGAAGCTGGTTGGTGTCGAACTTGGGCGCGGTACAGCCTTCGAGGTAGGACACCGAGGCCCCTTCCTCGGCGACGATGAGCGTGCGCTCGAACTGCCCCGATTCCTGCGTGTTGATGCGGAAGTAGGTCGAGAGCTCCATCGGGCACTTCACCCCCCTGGGGATGAAGCAGAACGAGCCATCGGTGAAGACCGCCGAGTTGAGCGCAGCGTAGAAGTTGTCGGTATACGGCACTACCGTGCCCAGATGCCGGAGCACCAGATCGGGATGGTCGCGCACCGCCTCCGACATCGAACAGAAGAGGATGCCGACCTCGGCGAGCTTCTGCTTGTAGGTCGTCGCGACCGATACCGAGTCGAAGATCACGTCGACCGCCACGCCCGCGAGCTGCGCGCGCTCGTGCATCGGCACGCCGAGCTTCTCGAAGGTGCGCAGCAGCTCCGGATCGACCTCGTCCATGCTGGCGAGCTTCTTCTTCGGTATCGGCGCCGAATAGTAAATGATGTCCTGGAAGTCGATCTCCGCGTGGCGCACGTTGGCCCAGTGCGGCTGCTGCATCGTGAGCCAGTGCCGGTAGGCCTTGAGCCGGAACTCGAGCAGCCACTGCGGCTCTTTCTTCTTCCCGGAAATGAGCCGGATGACGTCCTCGTTGAGCCCCTTCGGCGCGGTGTCCGCCTCGACCGGCGTGACAAACCCGTGCTTATAGGGCTGGTTGACCAGGTGCTCCAGGACCGCGCTCATTTCATTCGCTCCGCGAGCTGTCAGCTATCAGCATTCAGCTATCAGCATTCAGCTATCAGCTATCAGTCAAACCAGCGTTCCAAGCTGACCGCTGAAAGCTGACTGCCGATCGCTGCTTCATGCCTTTTCCTTCACGCTGAAGCTCTCGCCGCACCCGCAGCTCGCCTCCACGTTCGGGTTGTCGAACCTGAAGGCCTTCTTGAGGCCTTCCTTGCGGAAGTCGAGCGTCGAGCCGTCGAGATAGCGCAGGCTTTCCCGGTCCACCACGACCCTGGCGTCGTGCGACTCGAACAGTGCGTCGTTCCCGCGCACCTCGTCCGCATAATCGAACGTGTAGGCGAGCCCCGAGCAGCCGACTTTCTTCACGCCCAGGCGCAGCCCGACGCCGGCGCCGCGCTTTGCGAGCTGGCGCTTGATCTGGCCGGCCGCGCTCTCCGTCAACATGATCGCCATGACACTTCCCTAGAACGAAAACCCGTAACCGCCGATAGACGCCGATGGACGCGGATAAATTGAACCCCCAAAGGCATTCGCCACAGAGGGCACAGAGTCCACAGAGAATGAACGACAAACAACAAGGGGTTTTGTTTTCAACTCTCTGTGTTCTCCGTGATCTCTGTGGCCGATGTTGGTTCTCATCGGCGTCTATGCGCGTCTGCCTGGTTTTGTCCTCATACCGCGACCGCCGTCAGGCGCCTGAGCCTGTAGACCGCGCCCGACAGCGCGCCCAGGAATCCTTCAACCTGCTCCGCGGTGGTGGCCATGCCGCAGCTCACCCGTACCGCGCCGCGCGCGACTTCCGGAGCGACGCCCATCGCGAGCAGCGTGGCGCTTGGCTCGGTGCTGGCGCTGGAGCATGCCGCGCCGCTTGCCACCGCGTAGCCCGCCTTGTCGACCTCGATCACCAGCGTCTCGCCGTCGATGCCGGGGAACACGAAATAGCTGGTGTTGGGAATGCGCTCCGCCCGCTCACCGAAGATCACCGCGCCGAGCTCGTGCAGCGCCCGCTCCAGCCGGGCGCGCAGTGCCGCGAGCGCGGGCGCAAGGTTTGCCAGGCGGCCCGCAGCCAGCTCGCACGCCGCCCCGAAACCGACGATCGCGGGAACGTTTTCGGTGCCCGAACGCAGGCCCTGCTCGTGACCGCCGCCGCTGATCACCGGGCGCAGCTCCAGGCGCTTGTCAACGACGAGCGCGCCCGCGCCCTTGGGCCCGTAGATCTTGTGCGCCGAGAGCGTCATCGCATGCACGTTAAGCGCGCCGAAACTGACCGGGATCTTGCCCAGCGCCTGCACCGCGTCGGTATGCATCCGGGCTCCTGCGCGCCGCGCGCGCTCCGCGACTGCTGCCACATCCTGGATCACGCCGGTTTCGTTGTTGGCGAGCATGACCGAAACGATTCCGGTCGGCTCTTTCAACGCTTCCTCTACGTCGGAGAGGTCGATGCGTCCGTCGCGGTCGACCGCCAGCTTGCGCAGCTTCCAGCCTGCGCGCGCCAGCTCCTGCGCCGGCTTCGCCACGCACGGGTGCTCGATCGCGCTCACTGCGACCTGCGTCGGCTTGAGATAGCCGGCGGCGCCCTTGACGAACAGGTTGTTCGCCTCGGTTCCGCCCGAGACGAAGATGACCTGCGCGGGCCGCACGCCGACGATCGCCGCGACCTGCTCGCGCGCGACGTCAACGGCCTTGCGCGCCACGGTACCGAACTCGTGGCGGCTCGACGCGTTGCCGTACCGATCCCTGAGGTACGGCATCATCGCCGCCAGGACCTTCTCGTCCAGCGGCGTGGTCGCGTTGTGGTCGAGGTAGACGTGTTCCATGCCGCTTCACGCGGAAACCGCATCGGGCACGCGCTTGACCGCCGGCTCGCGCATGTCCTGTACCTGCTTGACCTCGGACTGCTTCTCCTTCTGGAGTTCCACGAGCTGCCGTAG
This sequence comes from Betaproteobacteria bacterium, assembly GCA_016199485.1. Taxonomy (GTDB): domain Bacteria; phylum Pseudomonadota; class Gammaproteobacteria; order Burkholderiales; family SG8-41; genus JACQGO01. Next base: position 1,364 of record JACQGO010000061.1, on the reverse strand, counting down.
CGTCACCGACTCGAGATAACTGAATATGTGTTTGTTGAGGCTCGCCCACAAGTCGTGCGTGAGGCATTTCTGGTCGTCGTAGCAGTTCTCCTTGCCTCCGCACTGGGTCGCATCGATCGGTTCATCGACCGCCAGGATGATGTCTGCAACCGACACTTCGCCCACCTCTTTGGCGAGGCAGTAGCCGCCGCCGGGGCCGCGCACGCTTTCCACCAGGGCATGGCGGCGCAATTTGCCGAACAGCTGTTCAAGGTAGGACAACGATATCTTCTGGCGCCCGCTGATTTCCGCGAGGGTTACCGGCCCACTCCCGTGGTGCATCGCGAGGTCGATCATCGCAGTGACCGCGAACCGTCCTTTAGTCGTCAGTCTCATAAGCCACCTCTAAAAGTAGTTTTATAATCAACGGGCTATAACGCGAAATATATTAGTGTTTTTATCAACTATACGTTACCCGATAGATTTAGTCAACAATTTTGTTGAGGTAGTTCGCGTCGAATTGCTTCATCTGTCCGTTCTCGTCCAACTGCACGCCGAGCCGCTCCAGGGCGAGGAGGATGTGCGCGATGCGCTTGTCGATGTCCACGCTGTGGTTGATGACTTCGTGCAGCGCCTTCGCGAGCGGGTCGTTCATATCCTTCACCACGGCGTAAGCGGCAAAGCGCGTCCGCTCCGGGCGATCGGCGGCCGCCTCGACGATGCGCGCAGGAATGCCGACCGCGGTGGCTCCCGGCGGCACGTCCTTGACTACCACCGCGTTGGAGCCCACTTTGGCGCTGTCGCCCACCGTGATCGGCCCCAGGATCTTGGCCCCGGCGCCGACGACCACGCCGTTGCCCAGCGTCGGGTGGCGCTTACCTTTGGTCCACGAAGTCCCGCCCAAAGTCACTCCGTGGTAGAGCGTACAGTCGTCCCCGATCTCTGCGGTTTCCCCAATGACCACTCCCATGCCATGGTCAATGAAGAAACGCTGCCCGATCCTTGCCCCGGGGTGTATTTCGATCCCGGTGAGCCAGCGGCCGATATGGGAAACGAAGCGCGCCAGCCATTTCAGCCGTGCTTCCCATAGCCAGTGGGCAAGGCGGTGAAAAAGCAACGCGTGAAACCCCGGGTAACATGTGATCACTTCCCACGTGTTGCGTGCAGCGGGGTCGCGCTCGAAGACGACGGCGATTTCCTGCTTAAGTCGGGAGAACATATCAGGATTCCATGATATTGCAGCGCACAGGATACAATATCCAACTATTTTGGTCAACTTTTGGGCGCGACGGGTAGTAGGTCAGTTTGGCTTTGCTCCCGGTGCGGCAAACGGCACGCTGCGGGTGCCTAAGTACTAGTTTTCATAAATATGGCTACGTATTTAT
>JACQGO010000346.1 GCA_016199485.1 Betaproteobacteria bacterium | reverse complement strand
CAGAGGCGTTGGGGTTCACGTCGTTCACCCCAACCTACTGCTTGTGCGCGCATCGCCTCGTGGGCGCGGTGCGAGTCTGTCATCTGCCGGCGCGAGTGTCAATTTGACTCACCCATGCCAGCGGCCCGCGCCACCCCCGGCACACGCCGATATAATGGGCATGCACCGAAAGGGAGGAATTGCGCAATGAAGATTACGAGAGTCGAAGCGATCCCGGTATGGTACGAGCCGAGCGACGAGTACCACGCGCTGTTCGGCTCGAAGAAGAAGGCGGGCACCATGGTGCACGCGCGCGAGGGCTGGTTCGCGAACATCCGCTACAAGGAAAACGTGTTCGTCAAGGTCCACACCGACGAAGGCATCGTGGGCTGGGGCGAAGCATGCGCGCATCCGGTGACGAGCGAAACCCAGGCGGGCATCGTCTCGACGGTGGAGCTGTTCGGCCGCACGATCCTGGGCAGGGATCCGTTCCAGATCGGCGCAATCCACGCCGCGCTCGACCATCTGTTTCTGCAGGGCAACGCCGGCGCGCGCTGCGCGATCGATATCGCACTCTACGACATCATGGGCAAGGCCGCGGGTCAGCCGATCTACAACCTGCTGGGCGGCGCGTTCCAGACCACGTTCGGGCAGCTCGCCACCATGCCGCGCGCCGCGCCCAAGCGCATGGCGGAGCACGCGGTTGCGCTTCTCGACAAGGGCTATACTTGCTTCGAGCCGAAGATGACGGGGCATCTCGAATCGCTGGACGCCGACGCCGACCGGCTCGAGGCGATCATCGAGGCGGTGCCCCGCCGGGCGCTCGTCATCGGCGACCCCAACCAGACCTGGGGCACGGCGAAAGACACGATCGAACTGCTGCTGCGGCGCTTCCCGGGCGTGGCCAACCTCGCGGTCGAGCAGCCGGTGATGTACCACGACATGAACGGGCTGGCGGCGATCACCCGGGCGGTGCCGCACAAGGTGGTCGCCGACGAGGCGATTCAGAATCTGCAGACGATGATCACCATCGCTTCGCGCCGCATCGCCGACATGGTGAGTCTCAAGCTCGGCAAGTGCGGCGGCTTCTACAAGGCGCTGCAGATGCTGCGCATCGCCGAGGCCGCCGGGCTGCCGGTACGCGTCGACTGGACACAGGGGAGCAGCCTCCTCGACACGGCGACCGGGCACCTGCACGCCGCGGTGCGGCTCGTCGCCTGCGATCCGGGCATGGACTATCAGTTGCGGATCAAGGACAAGCCGATCGCCGAAGGCGGTGCAATGGTGAAAAAGGGCAAGGTCGTCATGCCCGGGGCGCCGGGGCTCGGGCTCACGGTCGACGAGAAGCTGGTGAAGCGGCTCTCGCAGCGCCGGTAACGGCACGCCGTGTCCCGCAGGTATAATCATTCCCTTTTTTGCGGCACGAGCGAGGGGAAGACTACATGAAGATCACGGATGGCAATCTGGTTCGGGAACGCTACGAACACCTGATCGGCGGCGAATGGGTCAAGCCGGCGGGCGGCAAGTACTTTGACGGGACTAATCCGTCCACCGGGGAAAAGCTGGGGACTTTTGCGCGCGGGGACGCCTCCGACGTCGATCGCGCGGTGAAGTGCGCCGAGGCCGGGTTCCGGAAATGGAACGCGCTGGAAGCCTACAAGCGCGGGCAGATCCTGTGTCGCGTGGCGCAGCTCATCCGCGAGCACAAGGACCGCCTGAGCTATCTCGAATCCCTCGATACCGGGAAGCCGCTCTCGGTATCCGCAAACGACATGGAGGTCGCGGCGCGCTATTTCGAGTACTACGCGGGCGCGGCCGACAAGATCCTCGGCGAAGTGATCCCGGCGCCCGGGGGCTACCTCACGTATACGTTGCGCGAGCCCTACGGCGTGACCGGGCACATCGTGCCGTGGAACGTCCCGATTACGCAGGCCGCGCGCGGCGTGGCGCCCGCACTCGCCGCCGGAAACTCGGCGGTGGTGAAACCTGCCGAGCAGACCTGCATCACGACCCTCGAGCTCGCGCTGCTCTGCGTCGAGGCAGGGGTGCCGCCGGAAGCGTTCAACGTGGTGACCGGGTTCGGCGAAGACGCAGGCCAGGCGCTGCTGCATCACCCCCTCGTGCGCAGGATTTCCTTCACCGGCTCGGTCGAGGTCGGCAGGCTCGTGATGAAGGGCGCCGCGGAGCGCATCGTGCCGGTGAGCCTGGAGCTCGGCGGGAAATCGCCGTTCATCGTGTTCGAAGACGCGGACCTCGAGGCCGCGGCGGCGCAGGCCGCGCGCACCGTGGTGAAGAACACCGGACAGATCTGCTCGGCGGGCACCCGCCACGTCGTGCAGCGCCCGGTCGCCGCGAAGTTCAGCGCGCTGCTCGTCGAGCGCATGAAGAAGGTGTCGATCGGCCCGGCAGTCGAGAATCCGGAAATCGGCCCGCTCATCTCGGAGGAACAGCTCGCCCGGGTGCTCAACTACATGGAGATCGGCAAGCGCGAAGGCGCGCGCTGCATCCTCGGCGGCGGTCGTCCCGGGTCGGAAAAACTGCGCAAGGGCTTCTTCATCGAGCCCACGGTGTTCGTCGACGTGAGAAACGACATGACGATCGCGCGCGAGGAGATCTTCGGGCCGGTGGCCGCGGTAATCCCCTTCGATACCGAGGAAGAAGCGGTGGCGATCGCCAACGACACCGATTACGGGCTCGCCGCCGGCGTGTGGACCCGGGACGTCGCGCGCGCGCACCGTGTCGCCGCGCAGGTGCAGGCCGGGCAGGTCGCCATCAACTGCTATCAGCCCGTCCAGGTGGAAGCGCCGTTCGGCGGCTACAAGCAAAGCGGGATCGGGCGCGAAAAAGGTCTTGAGGCGCTGCATCACTACACGCAGCTCAAGACGGTGATGCTGCCGACGCGCTGACCCGCGTGCTGACCGCCGCACGCAACCGGCTACACGGCGATCGCCGGCCGTTTTCATTGTCGTCCCGCTGCGCGCGTCGGCGCACGTGATGAACGAGACCGCCACCCTGTGGGGGCTGTTCGTGGCGAGCTTCCTCGCGGCGACGTTGCTGCCAGGGGGCTCGGAGGCGGTGTTGTTCATCGCGCTCGGAAAGTTCCTGCGCTACTGGGCCATCGCCGTCGTAGCGTAAAGGCGTGAATGCCCGACGCTGCGCGGGAAATGGTCGTTGCAGATGCCCCACGCGCGCACAGCAAGACCTTTTCGTTGCCGGGGTTTACCATTCACCATTCACCATTTACCATTCACGTTTCCATGCGTGGCATTTACCGTTTGCGGTAGCCGCCCACCGCGTTTCCCATGACCGCCCGCCTGAGGGAAATCCCTTACAACTACACGTCGTTCTCCGACCGCGAGATCGTGATCAGGATCCTCGGCGCGCCGATGTGGGACCTGCTGAACGAACTGCGGTCGCAGCGGCGCACCGGACGCTCGGCGAAGATGCTCTACGAGGTGCTGGGTGACATCTGGGTGGTCTCACGCAATCCCTATCTGCAGGACGACCTGCTCGACGTTCCCAGGCGGCGCACGGCGCTGATCGCCGGAATGCGCGAGCGCCTCGCCGAGATCGATGCGCGCAGGCAGAACCGCGCCGACAAGGTGGGCGATTTGCTCGTCGCCGCGCACGCCGCGGTCGATGCTTTTGCCTCCGAATTCGAGGAGGCGGCGCAACTGAGGCGAAAAGCGCTGGTGCGGCTTACGCGCGAGACGCGCCGCGACAACAACCGGTTCGACGGCCTCGCGCGGGTCTCGCACGTGACCGATGCGACCGACTGGCGCGTCGAGTACCCGTTCGTCGTAATCCACCCCGACACCGAGGCGGAAATCGCGGCCGTCGTCAAGGCGTGCATCGAGCTCGGGCTTACCATCATCCCGCGCGGCGGCGGCACCGGCTACACCGGCGGCGCGATTCCGCTCACCAGGCGCTCGGCGGTGATCAACACCGAAAAGCTCGACGCGCTCTCGGAGATCGAGCACGTCGTGCTGCCGGGGTTGGGCAAGCCGGTGCCGACGCTGCGCTGCGGGGCAGGGGTGGTGACCAAGCGCGCGATGGAGGCGGCGGAGGCGGCGGGGCTCGTGTTCGCCTGCGATCCGACCTCGGCGGACGCTTCCTGCATCGGCGGCAACGTCGCGATGAACGCGGGCGGCAAGAAGGCGGTGCTGTGGGGCACCGCGCTCGACAATCTCGCCTCGTGGCGCATGGTCACGCCCGAAGCGCAGTGGATCGAGGTCGAGCGGCTCGATCACAACCTCGGCAAGATCCACGACCTGCCGCTCGCGCGCTTTCGCGTAACGCGCCTCGCGCAGGACGGCGGGACCCGCCTGGGCGAGCCGGCAATCCTCGAGATCCCCGGTTCGCGATTCCGCAAGCCGGGGCTCGGCAAGGACGTGACCGACAAGTATCTGGGAGGACTTCCCGGCGTGCAGAAGGAAGGCTGCGACGGAATCATCACCTCGGCGCGCTTCGTCCTGCACCGGATGCCGCCCGTGGTCCGCACCTTCTGTCTCGAGTTCTTCGGCCAGGTGCGCGAGGCGGTGCCCTCGATCGTCGAGATCAAGCGCTACATCGCAGCGCACCCCGGCGCCGCGCTTGCCGGCCTCGAGCACCTCGACGAGCGCTATCTCAGGGCGGTCGGCTATTCCACCAAGGCGCGCCGCGCCGGGCGCCCCAAGATGGTGCTGGTGGGCGATGTCGTCGGCGACGACGAGAACGCGGTGGCCGAGGCGGCGTCGCGCGCGGTGCGCATCGCCAACGCGCGTCATGGCGAAGGGTTCATCGCGGCGAGCGCCGAGGCGCGCAAGGCGTTCTGGGCCGACCGCGCGCGCACCGCCGCGATCGCGCGCCATACCAACGCGTTCAAGATCAACGAGGACGTGGTGATCCCGCTCGAGCGCCTCGGCGACTACTCCGACGGCATCGAGCGCATCAACATCGAGCTCTCGATCAAGAACAAGCTCTCGCTCGTTGAGGCGCTCGAGGAACTCTTCAAGGGCGACATTGCGATCCAGCGGGGCGAGGACGCGGTCCCGGCGGCGGAAATCATCGGCGATCGCGTCGAGCGCGCACTTTCGCTGCTCACCGAGACGCGCAAGCGCTGGCGGTGGCTGTACGACAACCTCGACGCGCCGTACGACGGTTCAAGGTTCGAAGTTCAAGGTTCCAAGTTCAAGGTTCAAGATCTGGAACCCCGAGCCCGGAACCTGGAACCTGGAACCCGGAACTTGGAACCCGGAACAATCTTCGAGGCGCTGCAGGACCACTCGATCACCGTGTCCTGGAAAAGGGAGCTGCGCGCGCCGCTCGCCGATATTTTCAGCGGCCGCCCGTTCCACAAGGTCATGGAAGCGATCGACGCGGCCCACCAGCGGGTGCTGCGCGGGCGCGTGTTCGTGGCGCTGCACATGCACGCAGGCGACGGCAACGTGCACACCAACATCCCGGTCAACTCCGACAACTACGAGATGCTGCAGGAGGCGACGCGGGCGGTCGCGCGCATCATGCGGCTCGCGACCGCGCTCGGCGGCGTCGTGTCCGGCGAGCACGGCATCGGCATCACCAAGATGGATTTTCTGGATCCCCAGAAAATCCATGAGTTCACCGCGTATAAGAACAAAATCGATCCCGAAGGGCGGTTTAACAAGGGAAAGCTGCTGGCGGGCGCCAATCTCGACCAGGCCTATACGCCCAGCTTCGCGCTGCTTGGGGCCGAAAGCCTCATCCTCGAACAATCCGAAATCGGCACGATTTCGGATTCGATCAAGGACTGCCTGCGCTGCGGCAAATGCAAGCCGGTGTGCGCGACCCACGTCCCGCGCGCGAACCTGCTCTATTCCCCGCGCAACAAGATCCTCGCCGCCTCGTTGCTCACCGAGGCGTTCCTCTACGAGGAGCAGACCCGGCGCGGGGTATCGTTCGCGCACTTCGACGAGTTCGGCGACATCGCCGACCATTGCACCGTGTGCCACAAGTGCGCGAACCCGTGCCCGGTCGACATCGACTTCGGCGACGTCTCGATCGCGATGCGCAACTTCCTGCGCCGGCACGGCAAGCGCCGCTTCAACCCCGGCACTTTCGCCTCGATGCTGTTCCTGAACGCGGCCGATCCGGCGACGATCGGCCTGCTGCGCAAAGCGATGATCGACTGGGGCTACCGGGCGCAGCGGCTCGCGCACCGCTCGGCGAAGGCGCTCGGACTCGTGCAGGAGCAGACGCGCCATCCGCCGGCGACCGTGGGACGCGCGCCGCTCAAGGCCCAGGTGATCCACTTCATCAACAAGCCTATGCCCGGCGGCCTGCCGAAGAGGACATCGCGCGCGCTGCTCGACATCGAGGACCCGCGCATCGTGCCGATCATCCGCGATCCCGGGAAGGCGAACGAGGACCCGGAAGCGGTGTTCTACTTCCCGGGTTGCGGCTCCGAGCGCTTGTTCAGCCAGGTCGGGCTCGCCACCCAGGCGATGCTGTTCCACGTCGGCGCGCAGATCGTGCTGCCGCCGGGGTACCTGTGCTGCGGCTACCCGCAGACCGCCGCGGGCGAGGAAGAAAAAGGCAGGGGCATCATCACTGCCAACCGCGTGCTGCTGCACCGCGTGGCCAATACGCTCAACTATCTCGACATCAAGACCGTGATCGTCTCCTGCGGCACCTGCATGGATCAGCTCGCCAAGTACGAGTTTGACAAGATCTTCCCCGGCTGCCGGCTGCTCGACATCCACGAATACCTGCTCGAGAAGGGCGTCAGGCTCGACGGGGTAACGGGTGTGCGCTACATGTACCATGATCCCTGCCACACGCCGATGAAGACCTATCAGCCGCTCAGCGTCGTGAGGGAGCTCACCGGACAGGAGGTGAAGCTCAACGGGCGTTGCTGCGGCGAGGCCGGCACGCTCGCGCTCACGCGCCCCGACGTCTCGACGCAGGTGCGCTTCTTCAAGGAGGAGGAGATCAGAAAGGAAGCCGCGCGGCTGAGGGAAGACGGGTTCGCCGGCAAAATTAAGGTCCTCACCTCCTGTCCATCGTGCCTTCAGGGCCTTGCCCGCTATAATGGGGATGCCGGGACCGAAGCCGATTACATCGTGGTCGAGATGGCGCGGCATTTGCTGGGCCCCGACTGGATGGCCGGCTACGTCGCCAAGGCGAATCGGGGAGGCATAGAAAGAGTGCTGCTATGACCCCGCACGGCGTTCCGCACACCACGCCGGGCAGCAAAGCGAACCGGCGCAGCGGGTCGCGGCGCGGGTGTGCGGCGGAGCTAAGAGCCCGTAACATAATGAAACGCACGTGCGTTGCGAGCCAAAACCGGCCAGAGCGCCGACAATGCGTCCCGCGCAGGGCGGAGCAGGTTCCAAGCGCTTCTTGCTTGGATGCGACCCCGGAGCGGGACACGAGCGCGCCGTTGATGCGCGGGACATGCACACGCGCCTGCGCGGTCGCATCCCCGCAAGCGGGGCCCCTGCTCCACGCTGCGGCGCGCGGACGGTTTTGGCCGCAACCCGAAGGGCTGGCACGAGTTTTTGCCCAGGACTTTGTCGCTCGACTTGCGCATATTCGCGATATGCGCTGCGTCGGGCTTCGCGTCCTGAGCAAAAATCGTGACAGCGCACCGCGTGTTTCATTATGTTACGGGCTCTAAGGGTGCGAACCGGAGGAGAGCGATATGGCAGCGGGACCTTCCGCGCCCCGCGCGGGCGACGCAAACCTGAAGTTCCACGACGCCGGGAGCTGCAAGGCATGGCTGGCGGCGCTCCCCCTCACCAACGTGCTCAGCGCGCACCCGGCGCTCGGCGCGCAACTCAAGCTTGCGAACGCCGCGAGCCTGCCGGCGCGCGGGCGGCTCGCGATTCTGGAGACGCTGCGCGAGCCGGTGTCGTTCGTGCAGGCGGAGTACGCCAAGCGCTGCCGCGGGCGGCCGGTGCCGCTCGACGCGAACGACCGCGCGGTGTGGCGGGCGGTGGTCGAGCTGTGGCAGAGCGTGCACGAGGGTTACGCCGCGTGCCTCGCGGCGGAAGCCGAACTCGGCGGGGAAGCCGTCCTCGCCTGCCAGCGCGCGCTTGCCGCTACCGGGCTCGCGATGTTCGAGCACTGCCGGGTTTATCACAGCGTTCCGGCGGGATGGTGGCGGCAGCTCCACGGGCTTTACGCGTGGGCGGAAAGTCGCGGGTTTGCAGCCAACGCCGTCACCGACAGCATCGGCCGCGCGCAGCCGGCGACCAGCTGCGCGGCGACCTATCTCCACGTCGTGCTCATGCATCTCGTCAATCCCGACGCGCTCACGCAGCCACAGGTGGACACCGTGGCGCGCTGGCTCGACCACTGGGAGAGTCTCGTTCATCTTTCGCCGACCCCGTTGCCCGCCGGGTCCATTCCCGCGCTCGCGGTCGATCTCGCCTCGGACAGATGCGCTGGCCTCGCCCCGGATCCCGCCCGGGCGGCATCGGTGCGCCACCTCGACCTCGGTGAACTGAGCAGGACGCTGAGGCACGCAGCGGTGCAGCTCAAGCAAGGCCGGACCCCGGCCGAGCTGGGTCTGGGCGAGCTGGCACGCGAAGCGTGCGAGAAGCTCCTCATGCTGCTGCACATCCAGTGGTGCGCCGCCGGGACCGGGCGCGTCGAAGAGCGCAGCGCGGCGTCGATCAAGGTCATGATTTCGCCGAACATCGCCGCGATGCATTATCACGTGAGCGGCAAGTCCTTCCGGCAGCCGCGCGCGCCCTACACGGCGAAAGAGGAGGACGACCTGGCGACGTTCGGGCACGTGACCGAGCGCACCGAACGCGCGATGCTGTCGCAGCGCAGCGCGGCGATCGAGACCTGGGTAATCGTCAACCAGAGCGCGTCCGGGTTTCTCGGCATGTGCCGGGAGCCCGATGCCGCAACGCGCATCAGCCACCACCAGTTGCTCGGCCTGCGGACGCCCTCGAGCAAGGCGCTTCACCTGGGCATCGTGCAGCGCCTGATCGTGAACGAGAACGACGAGATGTGGGTGGGGCTGCGCGTGCTGCCCGGCGCCCCGCAAGCGGTCGCGGTGCGCGTTGCTGAAACCAATCCGCGCGTGACGAATGCCAACAAGTACGAGCGCGCGCTGCTGATGCCGGAAGACGCGGCGCGCAAGATTCCGGCCACGCTCGTCCTGCTACCGACGTGGTACCAGGCGAATCGCGTGCTCGATCTGTACACCAACGACAACCGGACGGTGAAGCTGCAAGCCCTGCTGGAGACGGGCAGCAACTTCGAGCGGGCAACCTTCACCGCTGCATGATCGGTGTTCCGGGTTCCCGGTTGCAGGTTCCAGGTTCCAGGTTCCAGGTTCCAAGTTCCAGGTTCCAGGTTCCAAGTTCCAGGTTCCGAGTTTCGGGTTTCGAGTTGTTGGCTCGATTCTTCGCCGCGACGCTGCAACCCCAAACTCGAAACCCGAAGCGCGAAACCCGAAACATTTCTTTGCGGGTCTTCCTGAAGCCGTGAATTAGTTCACACCCCGCGCGAGCGTGAATCGGCTATAGTTCGACCAAACGCGGCGATAAGTCCTTTCCGTCCGCGGCCGGTGCAAGCTTTTTTTCGCAGCGCAAATCCGGCGCCGGGCGAGATCAAAAGCCACGCAAATGACGCGTGTTGCGGGGAGCGCAGCGTCGGCGCGAGTCGACGCGGCCTGCAGCATGAAACGGTTGCTTGGAACAACTTCGGGGAAGCATCACCATGAACACTCGGCCGGTTTCGTCGCAGCGTGAGCTCCAACCGTTGCAGTTCACCGACAGCGCAAGCTGCAAGCAGTGGCTCGCCACGCTGCCGCTCACCAATATTCCCCAGGCGCAGCAGATCCTTGCCGCGCAGCTCGCCAGCCTCAACGCCGAAGCGCTCGCGCCGCTCGAGCGGCTCAAGGTCCTCGAAGCGCTCAGGGAGCCGCTCGCTTTCGTTCAAGGGGAAGCCGTCAAGAAGTATGCCGGCAAGCCGCTACCGCTCGACCCCGCCGGGCGCACGGCCTGGGACAAGTCGGTCGCTCTGTGGCAGGAAGCGGCGCGCGGCTATCAGCTCTGCCTCAAGGCGTTTCGGGAAGCGAATCTCGCGGTGGCGCCGCACGGCGCGCTGATCTGCCTGCGTTGCCTGCGGATCACCGGACAGGTGATGCTCGATCACTACCGCACCTACCGCCAGGTCGGTCCCGCGCTGTGGAAGACGCTGCACGAGCTCTACGCGCTTGCCGAGCAGCACGGATTCGCACGCATCCGCGTCTCCGACGTATTCGAACGGCACGATCCCGACACGAGTTGCGCCGAAGCGTATGTGCAGGCGCTGCTGATGCAGCTCGCGAATCCCTTCGCCTTCTCGGTGCGCCAGATGGAGTTCGTCAACCGCTGGCTGGAAAAATGGGCGAACCTCGTGAGTCTGTGCGCGCAGCCGCTGCCGACGAGCGCGATCACGCCGGTCGCCGTGGATCTGGCGGGCAGCACCGGCACGCTGTTTGCGGCCGCGCTCGAGCCGCAGCCCAACCTGCGCTATCTCGATCTCGAACAGCTCGCCAGGGCGCTGCGCCAGACGATCAACCTGCTCAAGCAGGGCCAGACCCCCGCGCAGCTCGGCCTGGGCGATGAAGCACGCCAGCCGGGTTGCGAGAGCCTGCTGAAGCTGCTCTTCGTGCAGTGGTGCCGCGCCGGCTCCGGCCGCGGCGAGGTACGCCTCGGTTCGGAAGAAAGGGCCATGGTGTGTTTCGGCATCCACGCGGTGCACTATCACGTGACCGGCAAGGCGTTCCGCCAGCCGGGCACGAGCCTGTCCGCGCGCGAGGAAAACGACATGCGCACGTTCGGCCACATCACTTCCCGCACCGAACGCATGCTGATCTCGCAGGAAAGCGGCACCCTCGAGTCGTGGGCGATTCTCAATCAGAGCGCGTCGGGGTTCCTGTGCATGTTGCGCCAGCCCGAAGCGCAGGCGTGCATCGCCCACAACCAGTTGCTCGGCGTGCGGCGCGCCGCGTCCAGGCTGTTCTATCTCGGTCTCGTGCAATGGCTGCGACTGGAGGAGAGCGGCGAGATCAACGTCGGCGTGCGGCTGTTCCCCGGCGTGCCGCAGGCAATCGCGGTGCGGCCGGCGAACTTCAACCCCGCGGGCGGCGGCAGCCGCTACGAGCGCGCGCTGCTGCTGCCGGAGGTTCCCGCCCCGGCGACGCCCGCGACCGTCGTGCTGCCCACGGGCTGGTTCCAGGCGGGGCGCTTCGTCGAGGTCCATACCGAGCGCAGGCAGGTCGCCAAGCTCGTCGCGCTGCTCGAGAAAGGCCGCGACTTCGATCGCGCAACGATCACCATCGTCTAGGCGGTTTTTTTCGCGCTGTCGATCGGCGTCACCGGCGCGAGCAGGCGTTGCGCCGGAAACACCGCACCGAAACGGCTGCCGCGTCCCGGCCCGCTCGCGATCTCCAGCCGCGCCTGGTGGCGGGCGAGCACGTGTTTGACGATCGCGAGGCCGAGCCCCGTGCCGCCGGTCTCACGCGAGCGGCTGCGATCGACCCGGTAGAACCGCTCGGTGAGCCGCGGGATGTGCTGCGGCTCGATGCCGATACCGCCGTCCTCGACGGCAAACACCGCGTCCTCGCCGCGCCGCACCCAAGCGAGCGTGATCTCCCCCGCCTGGGGCGTGTAGCGGATGGCGTTGCTCACGAGGTTGCTGAAAGCGCTGCGCAGTTCCTCTTCGTTTCCGAGCAGCCAGCCGTCGTAATCGAGCTCGAGCCGGATGCGGTGCCGCCCCGCCGAGAGCGCCAGCGCATCCCGGTACAGCGCCCGCGCGAGCCCCGGCACGTCGACGCGCTCCTCGTGCAGCGGATTGCCCGCGCCCTCGAGCCGCGAGAGCGTGAGCAGGTCCTCCACTAGGCGCTGCATGCGGCGCGCCTGGTCCATCATCAGCGGCAGCGCGCGGCGCGCCATGTCGTTGTCGAGCCTGGGCATCCCGGCCATGGTTTCCAGAAAACCGGCGAGCACCGTGAGCGGGGTGCGCAGCTCGTGCGAAACGTTGGCGACAAAGTCGCGGCGCACGGTCTCGACCCGTTCGAGCTGCGTTACGTCGTGACTGATCACGAGCTTGCGCCCCTCGCCGTACGGCACGAGTTGCACGGAGAGCGTGAGGTCGGCACCGCGTGCGGGCTTCATCACGAGCGGCTCGCCGTAATTCTCGGCGCGGAGGTATCCGCCGAACTCGGGCTGGCGCACGAGGTAAGTGATGTGCTGCCCGGTATCGCGCCGGCGGTCGAGCCCGAAATGCTCTTCGGCCTTCGGGTTGCACCACTGGACGCGGTCGGCGTCATCGAGGATCACCACGCCGTCCGGCATCGCAGCCGCCGCCTCCTGGAAACGGACAAGCGTCGCCGACAGCCTCGACTCGCTCTGCCGCTGGTAGCGCAGCATGCGATGCAGCGCCGCGAACGCCTCATCCCATAACCCCGAGGACTGCGGTACCGTCTCCGGCGCGGGATCGCGCAGCCAGCGCGCGAGCGCGATCAGGTTGCGCCAGTGGCGGGCGAGCAGCGCGAGCAGTATCACGCTGAGCACCGCCAACGCGATCGCCGGTCCCGCGGCGAGCCACAGGACAAAACAGCACAGCGCGAGCAGGACCACGATGAGGCCACACCTGCCCCAGGCTTGCTTCACGCCGCGTCCCCTGTTGCGTTGAGCTGATCCATTATCGCATGCGGGGCTGGCCGTTGATGCGAGGCGTCAGCCCTGCACGGAAAGCCGGTAGCCGGCGCTGCGCACGGTCTGGATCAGGCGGTGATGGCCGGTCTGTTCGAGCGCCTTGCGCAACCGCCGGATGTGCACGTCGATGGTGCGTTCCTCGACGAACACGTGATCACCCCACACGTGATCGAGGAGTTGTGCGCGGGTGTAGACGCGATCGGGGTGAGTCATCAGGAAATGCAGCAGGCGAAACTCGGTGGGGCCCAGCTCGATGCGCGTTCCGCCGCCGGTGACGCGGTGGCCAGCCGGATCGAGCATGAGCCCCGCGATCTCGACCGCTTCGTCGGTCGTGTCCGGCGCGCGCCGCCGCAGCACCGCTTTCACGCGCGCGTTGAGTTCGCGCGGCGAAAACGGCTTGGTGATGTAATCATCGGCACCGGAGTCGAGGCCCCTGAGCTTGTCCTGCTCTTCCGCGCGCGCCGTCAACATGATCAGCGGGACCTCCCGCGTGCGCTTCTCCGCGCGCAGCCTGCGCGCGAACTCGACGCCGCTCATCCCCGGCAGCATCCAATCGAGCACGACGAGGTCGGGCAGCGCAGCGCGTACCATTTCGAGCGCCTCCTCGGCGCTCGCCGCACGCAGCGCGCGATAGCCCGCCTGCTCCAGGCTGTAGGAGATCAGTTCCTGGATCGCCGGCTCGTCTTCCACCACCAGTATCGTTGCCGCCACGGGGACTCTTAAGCAAGGCACCGCGCCAATACTATGACACAATCGTTACATTCATGTGACAAACCGCCCGAGCGCCCCGCAGCATTGCGCGCGCCATAACCCCTTCTTCAACAGAGTTTTTCTTTCGTATCGTCTCGGATATCATGATGCTTTGCCGCACTGCTGAAGATCGCGAAATGGCAGGACTGAACCAGACGACCCCGCCGCCGACCGAGATCAGGCTGCACCAGAAGTCGCGCATACTGGAAGTCTCGTTCGCGGATGGCAAGACATTCAAGTTTCCCTGCGAGTTCCTGCGCGCCTACTCGCCGTCGGCTGAAGTGCGCGGGCACGGCCCCGGGCAGGAGGTGCTCCAGGTAGGGAAAAAAAACGTGGAGGTCACCAAGATCGAACCGGTCGGCAGCTACGCGGTGCAGCTCTGTTTCTCCGACGGGCACGACACCGGCATCTACTCGTGGGACCTGCTCTACGACTACGGCCTCCATCAGGAGGAAATGTGGAACCGCTATCTCCAACGCCTCGAAGAAGCGGACGCGAGCCGCGAGCCGGCGGAAGGCGCGTTCGAGTCGCGGCCCAAGTCGAAATGAAGCCGCTGGCGAACGCGGATCAACACGGATTTCTTGCGGATCGAGGACAGGCCGGGTGGTGTTGATGCGCGTATACCGGCGTTGCTCCGCGCTTGCTCCCGTCCTCGTATCGAACTTCACATGACCAAGACCACCGATTTCGGCTTCAAGACCGTCCCCGAGGACGAAAAGGCAAAACGCGTCGCCGGCGTTTTCACTTCGGTGGCGATGCGCTACGACGTGATGAACGACCTCATGTCGGGGGGGCTGCACCGGTGGTGGAAGCGGTTCGCCGCGGAGATGAGCGGGGTGAAGTCCGGCGAGCGCGTGCTCGACGTGGCGGGTGGCACTGCGGATGTCGCGGTCCTGCTTGCGCGGCGCGTCGGGGCCGGGGGCCAGGTCGTGCTCACCGACATCAACGCGGCGATGCTCGCGATCGGCCGTGACCGGCTGCTCGACTCGGGGATCGTCGCGCCGGCGGTACAGTGCGACGCGGAGAGGCTTCCCTTCCCGGGCGACCATTTCGACTGCGTGAGCGTCGCGTTCGGGTTGCGCAACATGACGCACAAGGACGTCGCGCTCAAGGAGATGCTGCGCGTGCTCAGACCCGGCGGGAGGCTGCTGGTGCTCGAGTTCTCCCGCGTGTGGAAGCCGCTCGCGCCGCTCTACGAGGCATACTCATTCAAGGTGCTGCCGTTCATGGGGAAGCTCGTGGTGAACGACGCCGACAGCTACCGCTACCTCGCCGAGTCGATCCGCCTGCATCCCGGCCAGGAGCAGCTCAAGCGCATGATCGAGGACGCGGGTTTTGAACGCGTGGACTATTACAACCTGAGCGCGGGCATTGTCGCGTTGCACCGCGGTTACAAGTTCTAGCGTTCACGCGGCGCTTCGTGCGGCAACGCTCGCCATTATCGCGAAGCCAACCATGTTCGACGGCTCTGCCGGACCGCAGCGCGGTGCAAGCGGTGAGCGCTGCAAGATCGTCCTCGTCAGCCCCTATGATCTGGGGCGGCAGCCGTTCGCGCTCGCCGAGCCCGCGGCGTGGCTTGCGCGCGCGGGGTTTGAGGTCGCCTGCCTCGATCTTTCGCTGCAACGGCTCGAACCGGAGGTTCTCGCCGGGGCACGCATGGTGGCGGTCCATGTCGGCATGCACACCGCGACGCGCATCGCGGTGGGGGCGCTGCCGCGCATCCGCCGGCTTGCGCCGGATGCGCATCTTTGCGTCTACGGGCTCTACGCGCCGATGAACGAGGCGCTGCTGCGCGGATTCGGCGTGCATACCGTGCTCGGCGGCGAATGCGAGCCGGCGCTGCTCGAGGCCGCGCTCGCGGCGCGCGAGCACCGCGAGCCGCCCGACGCCGTCCCGGTCGTCAAACTCGATAAGATCGGGTTCGTGACGCCGCTGCGCGACGGCCTGCCGGACCTGAAGCGCTACGCGCATCTCAAGCTTCCGGGCGGGCGGGTGAAAGTCTCCGGGTTCGCCGAGGCGAGCCGCGGCTGCAAGCATCTGTGCCGGCACTGCCCGGTGGTGCCGGTGTATCAGGGCAGGTTCCGGGTGATCCCCGTCGAGGTCGTGCTTGCCGACATACGGCAGCAGGCGATCATGGGCGCGGAGCATATTTCTTTCGGTGATCCCGACTTTTTCAACGGACCGACGCACGCGCTGCGCGTCGTGCGGGCGCTGCACCGCGAGTTCCCCCGGCTTACCTACGACGCGACAATCAAGATCGAACACCTGGTCGAGCGCGCCGACCTGCTGCCGGAGTTGAAGCGTACCGGCTGCCTGTTTGTCACCTCGGCGGCGGAAGCGGTCGATGACCGCGTTCTGCGCTTTCTCGCGAAAAATCACACCAGCGTTGACTTCGACCGCGCCGTCGGGTTGCTGCGTGCGGCAGGCATTGCGCTCGCCCCCACTTTTGTCGCGTTCACTCCGTGGACCACGCTCGAGGGCTACCTCGCGCTGCTCGAACGCGTGCTCGCGTTGAAACTCGTCGCTGCGGTGCCGCCGGTGCAGCTCTCCCTGCGCCTGCTCGTTCCAGCGGGTTCGTATCTCTTCAAGCTGCGCGGTTTCCACAACATGGTCGGGCCTTTTGACGACGCGCTGCTCGGTTTCCCCTGGCGGCATCCCGACCCTCGCGTCGACGCGCTTCAGCGCAAAATCCAGGAGTTCGTCGCGCGTGCCGGGCCCGAAGAACCGAGCCGCGGCGCGGCGTTTTGCGAGGTCTGGCGCATGGCGCACAACGCCGCAGGGCGAGCGGCACCCGCGCTCGACGAGGCGGATTTCGGTGACGAGATTCCACGCCTGTCCGAGCCATGGTACTGCTGCGCGGAGCCTACCAACCGGCAACTGGCGGTTTTGTGAGGGCACGGCCCTTCGATTCAGGCAACGACGGCTTCCTCGGCAGCCGCGGGGAACTGCGTGCAGGTGCGCTCGGTCCATTCTTCTATCAGTGAGGAGGTGTCCCATGATGAGATCACTCGTTCTCCTGGTCCTGCTTGCGGGCTGCGCCGCGGTCCCGCAGTCGCCACCGCCCGGCATGCCGCAAAGCGTAGGCGCGCCGCGGGTGAATTCCGGCGATTCCTGGGTCTACCAGCAGCGCGACGGCTATACCGCGCTGCCGCGCGGAACGGTGCGCTACAGCGTCGTGGAGGTGCGCGATGCGTCGTTCGTGGTCGAGCTGAGCGGAGACGGTGCGCCCCCCATTGCGAGGGAAACCTACACCCGCGACTGGAACTGGATCGAGAAGCCCATCGTGACCGGCGTCAACTACCGCTACGAGCCGGCATACCCCGCGTTCGCCTTTCCGCTCGAGGCGGGGCGCACCTGGAAGAGCACGGTCAACGCTACCGATCCGCGCACCGGGAAGACACACCGCATGCAGATCCACGGCGCGGTGATCGGCTGGGAACGCGTCAAGGTGCCGGCCGGCGAGTTCGACACGCTGCACGTGCGGCGCCTCGTTTACGCGGGGGATCACGACCACTTCCGCGGCGAGACCCACATCGCCGAGCACGACTGGTATGCGCCGGCGATCGGACAGTTCGTGAAACACCAGCACTCCTCGGGCTACCGCGACAACATGCGCGGCAGCGACGGCCTGTTTGACGACGGCGGCTGGATCAACGGCGACTGGATCATCGCCGAGCTGGTGAGCTACCAGGCGGCGCGGCGCTGACGCCCGAGCACACGGAGCGCAACCGGCGTGCAGCGCGTCCTGCTGCTGTTGCCCGCGGCGTCGTACCGCAACGAAGATTTTCTCGCCGCCGCGGCGGCGCTTGATGTCGAGGCGATCGCCGCCGCCGACTACTGCGAGCGGCTCGCGCCGTTGTGGGGGCTCGGGCCCATCATGGCGTTGCCGTTCGACCGCCCCCGCGAGGCATTCGAGAAGGCGGTAAACGCGCTCGAGACCCCGCCCGATGCGGTACTCGCGGTTGACGACGCGGGGCTCGAGCTTGCCGCGCTGCTCAATCAGCATTTCGGGCTGCGCGGCAACACGGTGGGAAGCGTGCGCAAGCTGCGCGACAAGCTCGAATTCCGCCGCCTGCTGGCCGCCAGCGGCTTGAACTGCCCCGCATTCCGCCATGTTGGCGGCAGCGCGGACCGGCCGCCTTCCGCGCTGCGCCTTCCGCTGGTCGTCAAGCCGCGGCGGCTCAATGCGAGCCGCGGCGTGATCCGCGCCGACACGCTCGCGGGCTACCGCGCCGCGGTCGAGCGTGCGCGGCGCATCCAGGCGCGCGCCGACCGGGACGCCGCACGGCTCGGGCTGATCGTCGAAGAATTCATCCCCGGCGACGAGTACGCGCTGGAAGGCGTGCTGACCGAAGGCAGGCTCCAGGTGCTTGCGCTGTTCGACAAGCCCGAGCGCCTCGACGGCCCTTACTTCGAGGAGACGATCTATGTGACACCCTCCGGGCTGCCCGCCGCGGTGCAGGCGGCGATCGCGGAAGACGTGCAGCACGTCTGCCGGCTCGCGGGTCTTACGACGGGTCCGGTGCACGCCGAGATCCGCGTGAACGGGCAGGGCATATGGTTGATCGAGGTCGCGGCGCGCTCGATCGGGGGGTTGTGCGGCCGCGCATTGCGCCATGCGCTCGGCATGAGCCTGGAGGAGTTCATTCTGCGTCACGCCCTGGGGCACGCGTTGCCTGAGGTCAACCACGATGCGGGAGCCGGCGTGACGATGATCCCGGTGCCGCATCGTGGGATCTACTGCGGCGTGCGCGGGAAGGCGCTGGCGCTCGCCGTGCCCGGCATCACCGGGATCGAGGTGAGCGTGGATCCCGGGCATATCGTGGCGCCGCCGCCCGACGGCGGCGGGTACCTAGGCTTCGTCTTTGCCCGTGCGCGGAGCGCCGCGGAAACCCGGCGCGCGCTGCGTAAGGCATTGAGTGTGCTGAAATTTGACCTGCGGGCGGAAGTCCCCCTGCGGATCGCGGGCGAATCCGTGGCCGGCGAACCGAGCGCGGCGCGCCGCCCGTGGCTATAATCAGTGATCAAAACCGCATCATGGAGGAAGGCGTGAACAAGTACAAGTTCTACGTGATCCTGGCCGTGCTCCTCAGTTTTGGCGTCGCAACCTTCGATGCCGAAGCGAGGCGCCTGGGCGGCGGGAGAAGCATCGGCAAGCAGCGCGAGGCGATCAGGCAGCAGGCAGCGCCCAGGGCGCCCGCGCAACAACAGGCAGCGCCGGCACAGAGCGCCCCGCAACCCCAGTCCGGCCCATCCAGGTGGTTGGGACCGCTGGCGGGCCTCGCCCTCGGCGCAGGTCTCGCAGCCCTGTTTCTCAACAACGGGATCGCCGGCCTGCTCGCGGCGCTGTTGGTGATCGGGGTTATCGTTGCGGCCGCGGTGTTCGCCGTGCGGGCGCTGCGTTCGAGGACGGCGGCTGAGCCCATGCAATACGCCGGGGCAGGCGCACGGCCGGTGCCGACCGGCCGCATGCCGCTCTACGGTGCAGGCGGCGAGCCGCTCGCCGAGCCGGCGAGCCGGTTCCCGGCGGGATTCGATGCCGAGCAGTTCATGCGCCACGCCAGGCTCAACTTCGTGCGCCTGCAGGCTGCGCATGATCAGAAAGATCTCTCGACCATGCGCGATTTCATGACGCCCGAACTCTACGGGGAGATCGAGGCCCAGGTCAGGGAAAGCGGCGATCGGACGGACAAGACCGATGTCGTCACGCTCAACGCCGAAGTGCTCGATGTGGCCGCCGAGGGCGACAGCTACGTGGTAAGCGTCAGGTTCAGCGGCATGATCCGCGAGCGCGCGGACCGGCCGCCCGAGCCGTTCAGCGAGATCTGGCACCTCGAAAAACCCGTGAACGGCCGTTCGGGCTGGCTGATCGCCGGCATACAGCAAAGCTAACACCCATCAGCAAGTTCCTCGATTCCGCCGCCGCGGCGCCCATCAATCATCTCCTGCGCGGAGCGGGCTGGGCGCTGGAGCGGCTCAAGCCTTTCGCCGGCAAGACCGCGAGATTCGAAATCCCGCCGTTCACCCGCTCGTTCTCGGTGCTGCCGAGCGGAGAAGTCGTCGCGGCGGCGGAGGGCGCGGCGGCGGATGTCGTGGTGAAGCTCACGCCGGGTGTGCTCGTGCGGCTCGCCGCCCGCGATGATGTCGCGTGGAAGGAAGTGGCCATCACCGGTGACACCGAGTTTGCCACCGCGCTCGATTACCTGTGCAAGAACCTGCGCTGGGACATCGGGGAGGATCTCTCCCGCGTATTCGGCGACATCGCAGCACACCGCATGGTACGGGGGGCGGAAGCGCTCGACCGCTGGCGCGCGCAGGCGCAGGAAAGCATCGCTCGCGCGCTCGCCGAATACTGGACCGAGGAAGATCCGCTGCTCGCGAAGGCGCGCGCCGTCGAGCAGTTCAACCGCGGAGTCGACGCGCTGCGCGACGACGTGGCGCGCCTCGAAAAGCGCATCGAGCAACTGGCCAGCCGCCTGGCGCGAGACAAGAACCCCACCTGACCGCCGATGAACACGGATCATCGGCGGTTTCAAGAACCGTAGGTCAGGTTACGCCACCGGCGTAACCTGACAT
>JACQGO010000339.1 GCA_016199485.1 Betaproteobacteria bacterium | reverse complement strand
CTTCACGAACAACGACAGCGCATATGAGGCGGTGCTCGCTTGTGCGGATGCAGGAATAGAGGTGGTGGCGGTGATCGACACGCGCACCCCGCTGCCCGCTGCCGCTGCTGCGATACAGGCGCGGGGGATTGCAGTGCAGCCAGCGCACGTGGTGCTCGCCGCGCGCGGCAGCAAGCACGTCGGCGCCGCCAGCGTCGCGCCGATCAATGCGGGCGGTGTGCGGCTCACCGGACCGGCGCATGAAATCGAGTGCGACCTGCTGTGCGTGTCGGGCGGCTGGGACCCGGCGGTGCATCTTTTCTCGCAGTCGGGCGGCAGGCTGGAGTTCGACGAGGAGCAGCACTGCTTCGTGCCGGCGCATGCGGTGCAATCCACGCGCACCACGGGCGCGGCGAACGGCGCGTTCATGCTCCCCGACTGCATCGCGCAGGGAACCGCGGCGGGGCTCGCAGCGGCGCGCGACGCCGGGTTCAATACGCCGCGCGAGATCGCGCCGCCGAAGCGCGCCGCGCTCGCATTGATGCCGCTGTGGGAAGTGCCCGGAGACGGCGGAAAGAAGTTCGTCGATCTGCACAACGACGTGACCACGGCCGACATCGCAGTCGCGGCGCGCGAAGGCTACGTCGCGGTCGAGCATACCAAGCGCTACACGACGAGCGGCATGGGCGTGGACCAGGGCAAGACCGGCAACGTCCTCGCCTACGCGATCCTGGGCGGGCTGACCGAAAGGACCATTCCGGAAGTCGGCACGACGACTTTCCGGCCGCCGTACACGCCGGTCACGATGGGCGCGCTCGCCGGGCGCGAGACCGGCGAGCGCTTCGACCCGCTGCGCAAGACGCCGCTCACCGACTGGCACGTCGCGGCAGGGGCGGTGTTCGAGCCGGTCGGGCTGTGGCGGAGGCCGCTCTACTATCCGCGCTCGGGCGAGGACATGCACGCTTCGGTCGAGCGCGAGTGCCGCGCGGTGCGCAGCGCGGCCGGCATCCTCGACGCCTCCACGCTGGGCAAGATCGACGTCCAGGGGCCGGATGCGGTAACCCTGCTCAACCGCGTCTATACCAACGCGTGGCACAACCTCGCGGTCGGCCGCGGCCGCTACGGATTCATGCTGCGTGAGGACGGAATGGTGTTCGACGACGGCGTGACGACGCGCCTCGGCGAGCACCATTTCCTGGTGTCCACGACTTCCGGCGGTGCGGACGGCGTGCTCCACTGGCTCGAGGAGTGGCTGCAGTGCGAGTGGCGCGACCTCAAGGTCTATCTCACGCCGGTCACGGCGCACTGGGCGACGATTTGCGTGACCGGCCCGCGCGCGCGCGACGTGCTCGTGAAGATCCCTTGCGACATCGATATCTCGCCATCGGCGTTCCCGCACATGAGCATGCGCGAGGGAACCGTTGCTGGCGTTCCGGCGCGCGTGTTTCGCGTGAGCTTCACCGGCGAGCTTTCGTTCGAGATCAACGTGCCGGCGCGCTACGGGCTCGCGCTGTGGGAAGCGTTGATGGACGCGGGCGTGCCTTGCGGCATCACGCCGCTTGGAACCGAGGCGCTGCACGTGCTGCGCGCGGAGAAGGGCTACATTGCCGTCGGCCACGAGACCGACGGAACCGTGACGCCGCTCGACCTCGGCATGGACTGGATCGTGGACGTGAAGAAGGGCGATTTTCTCGGGAAACGCTCGCTCGCACGCAGCGACACCGCGCGCGCCGACCGCAAGCAGCTCGTCGGGCTGTTGACCGAAGATGCTGCAACGGTCGTGCCGCAGGGAAGCCAGATCATTACTGCGGAGGACGCCGCCCGCATCGCGAATCCGCCGCTGCCCGTGCTGGGGCACGTGACCTCGTGCTACATGAGCGGCACGCTCGGCCGCTCGATCGCGCTCGCGCTCGTGGCCGGCGGCCGCAGCCGCAGGGGGGAGCGCGTCGCCGTCGTCGCGCGGGGCCAACCGGTCTACGCGACCATCGCGAGCCCGCGGTTCTACGATCCGAAAGGGGAGCACCTCAATGCCTGACGCGCTGACACCGCGCACTCCGCTCGGCGGAACCGCAGGGGCACTGAGAAGCTATGGCTCCGCGCAGACCGTGCTGGTCGCGGAACTGCCGCTTTCCGGGGCGCTCGATCTCCGGCTCGATCCCCGCGACGGCGCTGCGCTCGCCGCGGCGCGCGAGTGCCTCGGATGCGAGTTGCCGAAGCCCAACGCTTCGACGCAGGCCGCGGACCTTGCCGTTCTGTGGCTCGGGCCGGACGAATGGCTCGTGGTGACGCCTGACGGCTCGCAGGCTGCGCTCGGCGTGCGGTTACGCAGCGCATTGTCGAACCGCCACGCCGCGGTCACCGATGTGAGCGATGCGCGGGCGACGTTTGACGTGAGCGGCCCGTGCAGCCGTGATCTGCTGCGCAAGGGATGCGCGGTCGATCTCCATCCGCGCGAGTTCACGACCGGCCACAGCGTGGTGACCGCGCTGGGCCGCGTACGTGTTATCCTGCGGCAGACGGCGGAGCTGCCGGCATATCGCGTCTGGGTCGATCGCAGCAACGCCGACTACCTCTGGTCATGGTTGAGCGATGCGGCGCTCGAATTCGTCGCCGCGCAATGACTTCCACAGAAAAAACGGGGTTTACGATGAAGCGTGCATTTCACATCGCGGTTCTCGCCAATTTCGCCGCGGCCGCGGGGCTGGCTGCGATCGACTCTACCGCACAGAGCTACCCGGCGAAGGCGGTGCGCATCGTGGTGCCCTATTCGACGGGCAGTGCGACCGACGTCATGACGCGCATCATCGCGCTCAAGCTCACCGATACGTGGGGCCAGCAGGTGCTGGTGGAGAACCAGCCCGGCGCCAACGGCATACCGGGGACCGCCGGCGTCGCGAAGAGCGCGCCCGACGGCCATACGCTGATCATGATCGCGGCGAATCACGTCGTGAACGCGAGCCTCTACTCGAAGCTCCCGTTCGACACGGTGAAGGATTTCCGCCCGATCGCGCGCATCGGGCAGGTGCCTTTCGTGCTGAGCGTGCCTTCGGCGTTTCCGGTGAGGTCGCTCAAGGAGTTCGTCGCGCTCGCCAAGCGGCGGCCGGGGGAAATCGACTACGCTTCACCCGGCAACGGCACGCCGGGCCACCTCGCGATGGAGCTGCTCAAGACGATGGCGGGCATCAACGTGGTGCACGTGCCGTACAAGGGCGCGGCGACGGCGCTCACCGATGTCCTCGGCGGACAGGTGCCGGCGAGCTTCATCGTGGTCGCGGCGGCGATTCCGCACATCAAGAACAGGAAGCTCATCCCGCTCGCGGTCTCCAGCGCCAGGCGCTCGCCGCAACTGCCGGAGGTCGCGAGCGTGGATGAGCTGGGCTACAAGGGATTCGACATCGTGTCGTGGATCGGCATCGCCGGTCCCGCCCGTGTTCCGAACGAGGTGGTGAACAAGGTGAGCAACGAGGTGCTCAAGATCGTCAGTGAACCGCTCACGCGCGACCGCATCGTGGGCCTCGGCATCGAGATGGTGCCGGCGGGCCCTGCCGAATTCGGCCCGTATGTCGCAGCCGAGCACGCGAAGTGGGGAAAGATCGTCAAGGCTTCGGGGGCGAAGCTCGACTGAAGCGTTAGCGGGGGATCTCGCGAAAGGCGGGTGTCTGAGCGGGTGACCGGGGGCTACGAATCGAGACGGTCTGGTGGGAAAGGGCGCGGTCGACCGACCTCGAAGTGCATCTGCTTCGGGTTAGATTCAGGACCCTATCTCGACATAATCGTGTCCACTCTTTACCTTGAAAACTGTGATGTCAAGACCTGACCCCCGCTCTTGAAAACTATGATGTCAAGACCTGACCCCCACTCCTAATGTGATGTCAAGACCTGACCCCCGCTCCTAATCCAAAAGCCCGCGACAGTGTCTATGACTGTCATTCCCGCGAAAGCGGGAATCGTGCGCCCGCGATGGCGCCAAACCAGCACGGTGGAAGTCCGTGTCGGAGTGTGCCACAGCTCCGTAGCCGAAGGTAACTGCGTCGCCGTGAGGCGGGGTGGGGAGCAACCGGAGGCGAACTGTCGGTCCGTAGGAGGACGAACTCGATTCGGCGTTGTGTTGCG
>JACQGO010000351.1 GCA_016199485.1 Betaproteobacteria bacterium | reverse complement strand
GCCACCGGATAAGCCGGTGCCGCGGGCTCTGCGCAAAATATTGGCGCTGGAGGATTTCGAGGCACCGGCGCGCCGCCGCATTCCGCGCCCGATCTTCGGCTACGTCTCGGGCGGTGCCGAAACGAACGCTTCCGTGCGCGCGAACCGTGCCGCATTCGACGATCTCGCTTTCGTGCCGCGGGTCCTGGTAAACGTTGGCGCGCGCACGCAGAAGACGACGCTCTTCGGCCGCGCCTACGACGCGCCCTTTGGCCTCGCGCCGATGGGCGGGACCTCCATGGCGGCCTACCAGGGCGACATCGTGCTCGCCCGCGCGGCGGCGGCGGCCAACGTGCCGATGATCCTGAGCGGCGCATCGCTGACTACGCTCGAGCGGGTGAGGCAAGAGGGGCCGACCGCGTGGTTCCAGGCCTACCTGCCCGGCGAGACCAGCACGATCACGGCACTCGTCGAGCGGGTCGCGCGCGCCGGGTACGACACGCTGGTCCTGACCGTCGACCTGCCGGTGACGGGTAACCGCGAGAACAACGTGCGCAGCGGCTACCACACGCCGTTGCGGCCCACGCTGCGCCTCGCTTGGGACGGCATCACGCGTCCGCGCTGGCTCTTCGGCATGCTTGCGCGCACGCTGCTTCTGCACGGCATGCCACACTTCGAGAACTGGGGGCCCAGGGTTCCGCTCCTGTCCCGCACCGGAGAGCGCCAGCGAGGGCCGCGCGACCGGCTTTCCTGGTCTCATCTCGAGTTGATGCGGCGCCTGTGGAAAGGGCGTCTCGTGGTGAAGGGGATACTCGCCAAGGAAGACGCCCGGATCGCGCGCGAGAGCGGCGCGGACGGCATCATCGTGTCCAATCACGGCGGACGGCAGCTCGACGGCGCTGTCGCGCCGCTGCGCGTGCTGCCCGGGATCGTTTCGCGGGCGGGGACGATGACGGTGATGATGGACAGCGGTGTCCGCCGCGGCACCGACGTGTTGAAGGCGCTGGCCCTCGGCGCACGATTCGTGTTCGTCGGCCGGCCGTTCCTCTACGCGGCGGCGATCGGAGGCGAGCCCGGCGTCAGCCACGCGATCAAGCTGCTGCGGGACGAAATCGACCGCGACATGGCGCTGCTCGGCGTCACGACGCTCGCCGGGATGGGGAGAGAGCGCCTCATGAACGCGCGCAGCTTTGATGGTTTCGGAAGCGGGAACTCGTAGCCCGTAACGTCGCCCGGCTGCGCGGATACCCCGGCCGACCTGCCGGCCCGCGGCAGCGACAGCGTGATGGTTTCGCGGGGAGGTGCGGCGATGCTGTCATGGCATCTCGTCCTCGGGCTGGCGCAGCGACCGCACCGGGAACGGCTTGTAGGGATAACGTGCAAGCGCCGCTTCGTCGATCTCGACGCCGAGGCCGGGGCGGGTTGGCAGCGTGATGTAACCGGCGGCCGGCTTCAGCGGATCAGGGCAGACCGCGCAGCCGAACTCCTCGAACGAAACGAAGTACTCGAGGATGGTGAAGTTGGGCATGAGTGCGCTGGCGTGCGCGCTTGCCGCAAGACCGATCACGGTCGAGTTGTAGTTGTGCGGCGAGACGGCCACGAAATAGGATTCCGCCATCGCCCCGATCTCTTTCAGTTCCAGGATGCCGCCGATGCTGCCCACGTCGGGGTTGATGATGTCGACCGCCCCTTTCTCGAACGCGGCGCGAAAGCCGGCCTTGGTGTAGATCGCCTCGCCGGCGACGACCGGTATGCGCACGTGCGAGCGGACCCGCGCCATGCCGTCCAGATCCTCGGTTGGACACACGTCTTCGATCCAGGAAGGCGCGTATTCTTCGAGTCTCTTGCCCAGGCTTACCGCATGCATCGGCGCAAGTTGCCGGTGGATGTCGATCATGATGTCGACGTCGGGGCCGACGGCTGCGCGCACTGCCTTGACCACCGCGACGGCGTGATCTTCCTGCTCCTTCGGAATGTACGGGCGGGACGGGCTCGGCAGCGGATAGAACTTGAGCGCCGTGTATCCTCGCGTGACGATGGCTTCCGCGGCGCGCGCCATGTCGGCGGGCTTGCCGACACCGTGGCTCCAGCCGTTGGCGTACACACGCAGCTTCTCGCGGCACGGGCCGCCAAGCAGGTTGTAGACCGGCTGGCCGGTGGCCTTGCCGACGATATCCCATAGCGCCTGCTCGATTCCCGACAGCGCCGCCTGCAATTCCTGGGAGGAGCGGTGACCGCTGAAGTCAACCTGCACCATCCTGATCGTGTGCTTGATGTGAAATGGGTTGCGCCCGACCATGTAGCGGCCCAGTTCCTCGATCTGGGCGACGATGGTGCGATCGCGGTCGGACTGCGTGAACGATTCCCCCCAACCGGAAACTCCCTCGTCCGTCTCGACCTTGACGAACACGAGGTTCTTGCGCCAGCCCGGGTGGACCGGGAAGCATTTGACGGCGGTGATTTTCAAGGTGGCGTCTCCTTCTTGTCGGAACGATTTCATTCGGGCAGATCGTCAGCGGTCTGCCAACTTACACCGATACGAATGATGGGCATGAGCCGGATTGCGTCGAGCGCTGAAAGAGAACGGGACAGTACACCAGACTCACGCCATGGTAAATCGCCCCGGGCGGGCCGGCGCTCCCTTGCTGCCGAGGATGCACGCGGCTATATTACGTGACGTATCGCAACGGCAACGTTGTCAAGCCGGGTAAGCATTACCCGCGCGGCATATTCCACAATGTAGATACGGGAGGTCCGATGACCGGGAACTTGCTCCGGTCATGCGCGTGGTAACGATGCAGAACATACTGGTGGTGACGCCGTCGCTCAACGTCGCGTCCCTCAAGGATTTCATCGCGCTGGCGAAGGCGAAACCGGGGCGACTGAGCTACGGGTCCTCCGGCATCGGCAGTTTGTCGCATCTCGCCGGAGAGCTGCTAAAGAGCATGACGGGCATCGATATCGTCCACGTTCCCTACAAGGGCCAGCCTCCAGCGATCCTCGACCTGATCGCCGGCAGGGTGGAGGCATTGTTCGCCGCTGCGCCGCCGGCCCTTCCGCATATCAAGGCCGGCAAGTTGAAGGCCATCGCGGTGGCCACTGCACGACGCTCTCCCAATCTGCCGGACATCCCTGCTGTATCGGAGACGGTTCCCGGGTTCGACGCGGAAACCTGGTACGGACTGATGGCGCCGGCGGGCACATCCCGGCAGGTCATCCGTAAGCTCAATACGACGATTGCTCGTTTCCTCGAGGATCCCGGCGTGGCACAAAAGCTCGCCGCACAGGGCTTCCAGCCGGCGGCCAACTCGCCGCAGGATTTCGCCAAACACCTCCGGTCTGAGCTGGTCAAGTGGCGCACCGTGATCAAGGCCACCGGCATGAAGGCCGAGTAACGGCTGGCATGTGTCATGGATTACTCTAAACAGAGGTCTTTATGAATCCAGTCAAAAGGTTCCGGCACATGCTGACAAACAAGGAAGTCATCGTTGCCCCAGGAGTCTACAACTGTGTCGCGGCCAAGATAGCGGAAAAAGTGGGGTTTCCGGCTATATATATGGGTGGCTTCATCACGTCTGCATCCGTCTACGGCGAACCCGATGTGGGTCTTGTGACCGGCACGGAAATGATATCCCACGCCAGAAACATTACTGCATCTGTGAATGTACCCGTCTTGGCGGACGCGGATACGGGTTACGGGAACGCGATTAACGTGAGGCGGACGGTGCAAGAGTATGAAAAGGCGGGTGTTGCGGGCATACACATCGAAGATCAGGCGCAACCCAAGAAATGCGGCAACCTTCCGGGCCGTCATGTCATTTCGACGGACGAGATGGTAGCGAAGATCAAAGCCGCCGTGGATGCGAGGGTGAACGAGGATTTTGTCATCGTGGCCCGGAGTGACGCCTATGCGGAATATGGAATGGATGGGCTGATTGAACGCGGACGTGCTTACGTCGAGGCGGGGGCCGATGTGCTTATGCTTTTGCAAGGATTAGGCCTCCGTAGCGTCGATGAAATGAAGAAAATAGGAAGGGCTTTCAACGTCCCTCTTTTGTTTAACATGAGGCACTATGGGGCGATACCCTACATGTCTGTTCCACAAGCCGTGGAGATGGGCTACAGGCTCATCATAAACGCCTGGGGCTCGCTCGGCGCGGCTGCATATGCGACGTTGGAGTTCATGAAGGAGTTGAAGGAAAAAGGGACGATCGAAGGGTTTGCGAACCGGATGATTCCGTTTGACGACTTCACGGATTTGCTGGGCCTTCCCGAGATCAATGCTTTGGAGTCCAAGTATCGGTCATGATTGCGGGTGAGTTCGAACTGCATTAATTCTTGATGTCCCGGCGCGGGGAGGCGCGTTATGACGACGACTGTCGGCAGCGGCGCATACACATTCGAGGCAAGCACGGACTGGGCGAAGCTCCCGCGGGGCTGGAGCGCCCCGATGGCCGCGTTGACCGTGGACTCACGGGACCGGGTGTACGGTTTCAACCGGGGCGAGCATCCCGTCATCGTCTTCGACAAGAACGGCGAGTACCTCGATTCGTGGGGCGAGGGCATGTTCGTCTTTCCCCACTGCATCTACGCCGACTCGCGGGACAACATCTGGATCGTTGACAGGGACCGCTGCCAGGTTTTCAAATTCACCGCGAGGGGCGAGTTGTTGCTGACTATCGGCACCAGGGGCCAACGCTCGGACACCGGGGCCGACAACACCTCTTTCGCCAGTACCAACTACAAGCTGGTGACGCGCCCCGGCGGTCCCTTCAACATGCCCACCGGCGTTGCCGTGGCCGACTCGGGAGACATCTTCATCACCGACGGCTACGCCAACTGCCAGGTGCACAGGTTTTCCCCGGAAGGAAAGCACTTTTACTCGTGGGGCGCGCCGGGCACGGGTCCCGGGCAGTTCAGGCTGCCGCACGGCATTTGGATCGACAGGAAAGGCCGCGTGCTCGTGGCGGACCGTGAGAACGACCGCGTGCAGGTATTCGACCAAAGCGGCGAGTTCATC
>JACQGO010000046.1 GCA_016199485.1 Betaproteobacteria bacterium | reverse complement strand
GGAACCTGCTCCGCCCTGCGCGGGACGCATTGTCGGCGCTCTTGGCCGTATTCGCGATACGGCCTGCGAGCGCCTTCGCGCTCTGGCCAGTTTTGGCTCGCAACGCACGTGCGTTTCATCATGTTAGGGACTCTTAGATACCCGGACCGCGCATCGGTGGGCGACAACACCACACGTATCCGACGCGCGGCACGCAGGGTGAACGGGGTGCTGCTCCTCGACAAGCCGGTGGGGATCACCTCCAACGCGGCGCTGAAGCGCGCGAAGACACTGTTTGGCGCCGCAAAGGCAGGTCACACTGGTACGCTCGATCCGCTTGCCTCGGGCCTGCTCCCGGTATGTCTCGGCGAGGCCACGAAATTCTCCAATCTGCTGCTCGGCGCCGACAAGACCTATGAGGCGGACGTCCGGCTCGGCGTGACCACCACGACCGGCGATCTCGAAGGCGAAATCATCAGGACCGTCGCCCTCGCGGTGGAGCGCGCCGAAGTCGAGCACGTGGTGCGGCAGTTCGTCGGCGAAATCCGCCAGGTGCCTCCGATGTTCAGCGCGATCAAGTACCATGGCAAGCCGCTCTACCGCTATGCCCGGGCGGGCCGGGAGGTGCCGCGGCGCGCGCGCGTGGTCAGCGTGAGCGAAATCGTGGTGTGCAGCTTCGGAGGCGACCTGCTGCGGATCATAGTGAGGTGCAGCAAGGGCACCTATATGCGGGTGCTTGCGGAGGATATCGGGCGGGCACTGGGGTGCGGCGCGTGCGTGGCCAGGCTCAGGCGCACTGCGGTCGGGCACCTCGACCTGGGGCCGCTCAGCGTCAGCCTGTCGCGGCTGGAAGCCATGTCGGCCGAGGAGAGGCAGGACTCGCTGATGCCGCCGGACGCGCTTGCCGGGACGCTGCCCGGGGTCACGCTCGAACCCAGCCAGACGCGACGTATCCTGGCGGGGCAGGCGGTGAAAAGCGAAGCAATGCAGCGCTGCGGGCTCGTGAGGCTCTACGGCGGAGAGCGCGGGTTTCTGGGGATAGGGGAAATAACGGGTGACGGCGAGATCGTGCCGCGTCGGCTCGTCGCCGACCTCCGGCCGTCGGCGCCGATTACTTGAGAAAACACTGATTTACGAGGTAAAATACGTTGATTTTCAGCGGGAGATGATGATGGCTGTGACGAGCTCGCAGAAAGCGGAAATCGTCAAGGAGTATCAGCGGGGCAAGGGAGACACCGGTTCGCCGGAAGTGCAGGTTGCGTTGCTCACCGCGCGCATTACGGATCTTACCGAGCATTTCAAGACGCACGTGAAGGATCACCATTCGCGCCGCGGCCTGCTGCGCATGGTGAGCCGCCGGCGCAAACTTCTTGACTACCTCAAGAAGACGAACGCCGACACCTACCGCGCGGTCATCGACCGCCTTGGCCTACGCAAGTAGCCGCGCGCCCCGGGCCGCGTATCCGGCACGCTGCGCGCTGGCGGCCTGCTCCCGAGCAGCGGCAGATGTCCTCCTCCTGTTGTCCAACCCGTTTTTCGGTTAATCTAGGACCGCTCCAATGTCGGTCTTTTTTTGTTTCCCACCATAGAGGATAACCAATTGAATTATTGCAAGAAAAGTATCATGTATGGGCGTCACCGGCTGACGCTGGAAACCGGTGAGATCGCGCGTCAGGCGCACGGCGCAGTGCTGGTCAACATGGAGGATACCGTCGTACTCGTGACGGTGGTCGGAGACAGGAAGGCCGAACCGGGGCGGGACTTTCTTCCGCTTACCGTCGATTACCAGGAGCGCACCTATGCGGCCGGCAAGATCCCCGGAGGATTCTTCAAACGCGAAGGCAGGCCTTCCGAAAAGGAAATCCTCACTTGCCGCCTGATCGACCGCCCGATCCGCCCGCTGTTTCCCGATGGCTTCTACCACGAAGTGCAGGTCGTCGCGACCGTCGTTTCGTCGAATAACGAGGTCGACTCCGATATTCCGGCCATGATCGGCGCCTCCGCCGCGCTGGCGCTCTCCGGCATTCCATTCAATGGCCCGATCGGCGCGGCGCGCGTGGGCTATCTCGAGGGGCAGTATGTGCTGAATCCCACCGCCACGGAACTCAAGTCGTCCAGGCTCGACCTCGTGGTCGCGGGTACGCGGCAGGCGGTGCTCATGGTCGAGTCCGAGGCGCAGGAGCTGCCGGAAGACGTGATGCTGGGCGCGGTGGTGTACGGCCATCAGCAGATGCAGGCAGTGATCGAGACGATCAATCAAATGGTCGAGGAAGCCGGCGCGCCGATGTGGGACTGGGCGCCATCCGCGAAGAATCAGGAGCTGATCGACCGCGTCGGCGAGCTTGCCGAGGCCGATCTGCGCCAGGCCTACCAGATCCGGCAGAAGCAGGCGCGCAGCCAGCGCGTCGAGGAGATTCGCAACCGTGTCGTCGCGGAACTCGTCCCCGCGGGATCGGGCGCTGATCACGAGAACCTGGTAAGGAGCGAGTTCAGCGGTCTCGAGTCGAAGATCGTGCGCGGCGAGATATTGGACGGCGCATCGCGCATCGACGGGCGCGATACGCGCACGGTGCGCCCGATTTCAATCCGCATCGGGGTGTTGCCGCGCGCGCACGGTTCAGCGCTGTTCACGCGCGGGGAGACACAGGCGCTGGTGACCGCGACGCTCGGCACCTCGCGCGACGAGCAAATCATCGACGCGTTGCAGGGGGAGTACCGCGAGCGCTTCATGCTTCATTACAACATGCCGCCCTACGCGACCGGCGAAACCGGGCGCGTGGGCTCGCCCAAGCGCCGCGAGATCGGCCACGGCAGGCTCGCGAAAAGGGCGCTGCTTGCGGTGCTGCCGAGCCAGGAGGAGTTCAGCTACTCGCTGCGCGTGGTCTCGGAGATCACCGAGTCCAACGGCTCGAGCTCGATGGCCTCGGTGTGCGGCGGCTGCCTCGCGCTGATGGACGCGGGAGTGCCGTTCAAGGCGCACGTGGCCGGCATCGCAATGGGACTGATCAAGGAAGGCAACCGCTTCGCGGTGCTCTCCGACATCCTCGGCGACGAGGACCACCTCGGCGACATGGATTTCAAGGTGGCGGGCACCGAGGGCGGGGTCACCGCGCTGCAGATGGACATCAAGATCGACGGCATCACCAAGGAAATCATGCATGCCGCGCTGCTGCAGGCACGCGAAGGACGCATGCACATCCTCGACAAGATGAGGGAGGCGCTGCAAAGCCCGCGCGCCGAAATCTCCGTCTATGCGCCGCGCATCATTACCATGAAGATCAAGCCGGAGAAGATCCGCGACGTGATCGGCAAGGGCGGCGCGGTGATCCGCGCGCTCACCGAGGAGACGGGCACCACGATCGACATCGTCGACGACGGCACCGTTACCATCGCCTGCGTGTCGTCGGAAGGCGGCGAAGCGGCCAGAAGACGCATCGAGGAGCTCACCGCCGATGTCGAAGTCGGCCGCGTCTACGAAGGCACGGTCCTGAAGCTGCTCGATTTCGGCGCGATCGTGAGCGTGCTGCCGGGCAGAGACGGGCTGCTGCACATCTCGCAGATCGCCAATGAGCGGGTGAACAGCGTGGCCGACCACCTGAAGGAGGGCCAGTCGGTGCGGGTGAAGGTGATCGAGGCGGACGACAAGGGAAGACTGCGGCTCAGCATGAAGGCGGTCGAGGCGGAGCTGCAGACCACCCAGTAGCTCACGGGCCGGGGAAAAGACAAAGGGCGGCCGCGGGGCCGCCCTTTTTTCTCCCCCGTGCCGGGGTGGCGGCTATTTCGCGACCTGCCGCTCGCGCAACTCGTCGAGCGTCTTGCAGTCGATGCAGAGCGTCGCGGTAGGACGCGCTTCCAGGCGCTTCAGCCCGATTTCCACCCCGCAGCTCTCGCAATAGCCGTATTCACCGGCGTCGATCCGCGCGACGGTCTCATCGATCTTCTTGATGAGCTTCCTTTCGCGGTCGCGGTTGCGCAGCTCGAGCGACATGTCCGATTCCTGGCTCGCGCGGTCGTTGGGATCGGCAAAAATCGTGGCCTCGTCCTGCATCGTGTGCACGGTGCGCTCGATGTCCTGCGAGAGATCGCGCTTCATTTCATCCAGCATCTTGCGGAAGTGCGCGAGCTGGCGCGGATTCATGTACTCCTCCCGCGCCTTCGGCCTGTAAGGCGGAAACGGTTTGTGCAATTCGGAGGTCATCTACCCTCTGATTCCGGCTTGAAAAAAGTGCTTTAATATCAGAAAAACCACCATCCCGCAAGGGCGGGAGACGGCGGTCCGCGGCGCGTTGACCTTTGGTGGTGCTGAGAGTATATTACGCGCCTTCAGTGAGCCTGTGGGGCGGGCGTTTGTACCTCTTCATTGGACGCCCGCCGCGGTCGAACCTGCGCGAAAGGGGCCGGTTCGCGGGAGGATAACGCCGCCTGGCAGGGGGGAGGACGTTATGAGCGTGCGGCGAGGACAGTTTTCGCGGACGTCTCGTCCGACAGTGCCCGTAGCTCAAGCGGATAGAGCACCAGCCTTCTAAGCTGGGGGTTGCAGGTTCGAGTCCTGTCGGGCACGCCACAAACACTACGCGGCGTACCGGCGCAGAAGTCACAGCGGTGGCAGTAGCTCAGCTGGTAGAGTCCCGGATTGTGATTCCGGTTGTCGTGGGTTCGAGTCCCATCTGCCACCCCATTCCGCTTCGCCCCCTGGAGACCGCCGCCGCGATCCGAAATCGGCGGCAGACCTTTACGCGATTCGCATAATCGTGCTGTAATCTCTCCTGTCCGGCGCACGCGCGCCGCGTCGGCCGCAATTGCAGCGCCTTGAAGGGGAGCGATGGAGCCGTTGTGGTGGCACTGGGTCGTGCTCGGCATCGTTCTGATGCTGCTTGAGCTTGCCCTGCCGGCCTTCTTCCTGATCTGGTTCGGGCTGGGCGCCGTCGTGGTCGGCGTCGTGCTCCTCATCGTTCCGGGTCTTCCGTTCGCGTACCAGGTGCTCGCCTGGACCGCATTTTCCACGGTGTTCGTGTGGCTGTGGTTCAAGGTGTTCAAGCCGGGCATCCACAAGACGCGGGTCGGACTTTCCAGAGGACAGTTCATCGGCGAGATCGGGCTCGTGACGAAGGACATCCGGCCGTACGAGATGGGCCAGATCCGGTTTCAGAAACCGATACTCGGCGACGATGTGTGGGATTCGATCGCCGACGAGGATATCAAGGCCGGCGAGCGCGTCAAGGTGCTCGCCGTCGAGGGCAATATTCTCAAGGTGGGACGCGTTTAGCGACTCTTAGGGGAGATACGGCCATGCTCGGATTCGAAGTCGTCGTCATTGCGATTCTGATTTTCGTCCTGATCACGGTGTGGAAAGGCGTGCGCATCGTCCCCCAGGGCGACGAATGGGTGGTCGAGCGGCTCGGCAAATACCACGGTACCCTGCATCCGGGGCTTACCATCATCGTGCCCTACATCGACAGGGTCGCCTACAAGGTCATCACCAAGGACATCATCCTCGATGTCGCCGAGCAGGAAGTGATCACCAAGGACAACGCGGTGATTCTCACCAACGCCATCGCGTTCATCAAGGTGACCGACACCATCAAGGCGGTCTACGGGGTCGTCGATTTCAGCGAGGCGATCAGGAATCTGGTGCAGACCACGCTGCGCTCGATCGTGGGCGAGATGGAGCTCGATGCCGCGCTTTCCTCGCGCGAGAAGATCAAGGCGCGGCTCAAGGAAATGATCGCCGACGAAGCGATCGACTGGGGCCTGACGGTGAAGTCGGTGGAGATCCAGGACATCAAGCCGTCGGAATCGATGGTGAAGTCGATGGAGCTGCAGGCCGCGGCGGAACGGGAAAGGAAGGCGGTGGTGACCAAGGCGGAGGGCCAGAAACAGGCGATGATCCTCGAGGCGGAGGGACGCCTCGAGAGCGCGAAGCGCGACGCGGTGGCACAGGTGACGCTCGCGCAGTCCTCGGCGCAGGCGATCCAGAAGGTCACCGAGGCGGTGGGTGACCGCGATCTGCCGGCGCTGTTCCTGCTCGGGGAAAAATACATCCTCGCGCTCGACAAGCTCGCGGCTTCGGGCAACAGCAAGATCGTGCTGTTGCCCGCCGATCTGCAGGAGGCGCTGCGCGGAATACTCGGCAGAACGCGGTCGGCTTAACCCCCGGGCCTTGACCGCTGTTGCTGTTTGCGCGGCGGCGACAACGCTTTACGCGCCGCGCGCGCCGCTCGCGGGCCGCGCTGCGCCTGGCTTTCGCGAGGCCGGAGCGGGGTCTCCCCGCTCGCATCACAAGCTTTTCGATCAACCCTTATGCCGGAGCAGCCGTTGTTGTTCTCTTTGCCATTCGCGGTCTTTAGTCGCCTGACGCTTGTGACTCCGGCCGCTGCCGTGCAGCTTAACTTGTCCTCGCGTCGCGAGGACAAGTTAGCCTACGCCGCAAACTTTACCGTCACCTCTTGTCGCGGAGCAAACGCTGTTGTTCGCGGCGCCATTCACGGTCCTTTTGTGCCTCACGTTTGTCATGCTGTTTCTTGCCCTTGGCGAGGCCGATTTCGATCTTGATTTTCCCGCGGCTATAATGCATGTCGAGCGGCACCAGCGTAAATCCTGCCCGTTCGACGCTGCCGATGAGCTTGCGGATCTCTTCTGCGCGCAGCAGCAGCTTGCGCGTGCGGGTCGGGTCCGGCGCGACGTGGCGTGAGGCGGTGGGGAGTGGGCTCACATGAGCGCCGACGAGGTAGATTTCGGCGTCGCGCACGATCACGTAGGCTTCCTTGATCTGCACGCGTCCCGCGCGGATCGCTTTCGCCTCCCAGCCTTCCAGCGCGATACCGGCCTCGAAACGCTGCTCGATGAAATAGTCGTGGAACGCTTTCTTGTTCTGTACGATGCTCATGTGCGGGAACTGCGATGCGCGCAAACGTATTCTATCAGGAGCCCGGCCCCGCTCAGCGCCGGAGCCCGCGGCGGTGGCGGCTGAGCGATGGCTGACATCATGAAGTCGGTGCTGGTCGGCTATTCCGCCGCACAGATGTTCGAACTGGTCGACGCGGTGGAAAAGTATCCGGAATTCCTTCCGTGGTGCGGCGGCACGCGCCTGTTGCATCGCGACCAGACACTCACGCGCGCGACCATCCTCATCAACTATCACGGCGTCAAGCAAAGCTTCACCACGGAAAACACGAAGGAGCCGCCGCGGCTGATGGAGATCAGGCTGGTGGAGGGGCCGTTTCGCCACCTCGACGGCACCTGGCGTTTCCTCGACTTGGGGGGGCGCGGGTGCAAGATCGAGTTCAGGCTGCACTACGAGTTTTCCAGCAAGTTGCTGGAGAAGCTGGTGGGACCGGTATTCAATTACATCGCCAACACCTTCGTCGACGCGTTCACGCGCCGCGCGCGGCAAGTCTATGGGTAGCGCATCGAAAATCAGGGTGGAGGTGGTCTACGCGCTACCCGGCCGTCAAACACTGCTCGAAGCGGAGCTCGACGCCGGGACGACCGTCGCGCGCGCCATCGTGCAGTCGGGGATCCTCGAGCGCCACCCCGAGATCGATCTCGAGCGCAACGCGGTCGGAATTTTCGGGAGGGTGGTCCGGCCAGACGCCGTGCTGCGCGACCGCGACCGCGTCGAGATCTACCGGCCGCTCCGCGCCGATCCGAAGGAAGCGCGGCGGCGGCGCGCGAAACGACGCGCGGCAGTCCGGTCCGGCAGGTAGCCGTCAGTCCGGGGCAGTTACTTGCACCAGTTATCCGCCGCGCGCCGCGCATCCGCGATCGCGCTCTGGCGCTCGCTGTCTTCCAGGAAGACGCGTTCGCCGGTCTTGGGATCGGTCCTCGCGATGCGCTGGCCGGTCTCGAGCGACTTGAGATAGGCAGCCGCGTTTTCGCAATTTCGCTTGCGTTCCTGCGCTTCCTGCGCTTCCTTCTGCTGTTTTGTCGAGGCTTCCTGCTGCTCGATCTGGCGCTTGCGGAATTCCGCCTCGCGTTCGGCGAGCGTTTTTTGTCCCGTACCCTTGGCGTTCTTCGCCGCGGGCCCCGCTGGCGCGGGACGCGGCGCCGCGAGCCTGCGCTCCTGCGTCGTGCCGGGCGGGCACACGCTTGCGTATTCGACGCGCCCGTCCTTGCTCACGCATTTCAAGAGCTGCGCCGGCGCGCTGCCTGCGAGCGCCAGCAGGAACAAACCGACCGTGTATCTCGTATTCACCGCCGACCTCTCCTTGACTGGTTCATGATCGCGACCGGCGCGCGCCGGATTGCCCGCCACCGTAGCGCGCCCGCGCCGCCGCGTCAACGCTCAGAGATCAGAACGCCGGGGCGCCGTTTACCGTTGACCAGCCGCTTGCGTATAATACGCTTTTGCGAAGGATCGATCACATGCGCGTGGTGCAGAAGGCCCTCACCTTCGATGATGTCCTGCTCGTTCCCGCCCACTCCAGAGTCCTGCCGCGCGAAGTAAGTCTCCAGACCAAGCTCACCCGCACGATTTCGCTCAACATCCCCGTGGTCTCCGCGGCGATGGACACCGTCACCGAGTCGCGGCTTGCGATCGCCATCGCCCAGGAGGGCGGCATCGGCATTGTCCACAAGAATATGTCGCCGAAGGCGCAGGCCGGTGAGGTCGCCAAGGTCAAGCGCTTCGAGAGCGGCGTGGTCAAGGACCCGATCACGATCACGCAGAACATGACGGTGCGCGACGTGCTCAACCTCACGCAGCAGCACAAGATTTCTGGCCTGCCGGTGGTCGACGCGGCGGGCCGCGTGGTCGGTATCGTCACCAACCGCGACCTGCGCTTCGAGACCAACCTCGATCAGCCGGTCAGGAACATCATGACGCCGCGCGAGCGGCTGGTGACGGTGCGCGAAGGCGCGAGCCGGGAGGAAGCGATGGCGCTCATGCACCGGCACCGGCTCGAGCGCGTGCTGGTGGTCACCAAGAATTTCGAGCTGCGCGGGCTGATCACCGTCAAGGACATCCAGAAGTCGACCGAGCACCCGAACGCGTGCAAGGACAAGCTGGGGCGGCTGCGCGTCGGCGCGGCGGTCGGCGTCGGCGAGGGCACCGAAGAGCGCGTCGAGGCGCTGGTCGATGCCGGGGCGGACGTGATCGTGGTCGACACCGCACACGGCCATGCGCAGGGCGTGCTGGACCGCGTCAGGTGGATCAAGCGCCGCTACTCCAAGATGCAGGTGATCGGCGGAAACGTGGCGACCGCCGCCGGCGCGAAGGCGCTCGTCGACCACGGCGCGGACGGGGTCAAGGTCGGAATCGGGCCGGGATCGATCTGCACGACGCGCGTGGTGGCGGGGGTGGGCGTGCCGCAGATTACCGCGGTGCAGAACGTCGCGAAGGCGCTCGCCGGGATCGATGTGCCACTCATCGCCGACGGCGGCGTGCGCTACTCTGGTGACATCGCCAAGGCGATCGCCGCCGGCGCGCACGCGGTGATGATCGGCGGGTTGTTCGCCGGTACCGAGGAATCGCCGGGCGAGACCGAGCTCTACCAGGGGCGCACCTACAAGGCGTATCGCGGCATGGGCTCGCTGGGCGCGATGCAGCAGGGCTCCGCGGACCGTTACTTCCAGGATGAGCTGGACGAACTCGACACCGAAAAGATGGTGCCGGAAGGCGTGGAGGGCCGCGTTCCGTACAAGGGCAGCGTGGCGCCGCTGGTGGGGCAGCTTATGGGCGGACTGCGCGCGGCGATGGGCTATCTCGGCAGCAGCAGCATCGAGGAAGTCCGCAAGCGCGCCGAGTTCGTCGAGATCACCTGGGCCGGGATCCGCGAATCGCATGTGCACGACGTGCAGATCACCAAGGAAGCGCCGAATTATCACGTTGAGTGAAACGTGAAATGTGAAACGTGACGGCGCCCGGCAACCCGGATGCTCGTCACGCGCCCCGTGATTTACTTTTCACGTTTCACTTTTTCCATGCACCAGAAAATCCTGATCCTCGACTTCGGCGCGCAGTATACGCAGCTCATCGCGCGGCGCGTGCGCGAGACGCACGTCTACTGCGAGATTCACCCCTTCGACGCCTCGGAACGCCTCATCCGCGAGTTCGCGCCGCGCGGCGTGATCCTCTCCGGCGGCCCGGCGTCGGTGTGGGAAGGCGGAACGCCGCGCGCGCCGCAGGTCGTGTTCGAACTCGGCGTGCCGGTGCTCGGCATCTGCTACGGCATGCAGACGATGGCGGCGCAACTCGGCAGCGCAGTCGAGATGGGGAGGGTACGCGAGTTCGGCTATGCGGAAGTGCGCGCGCGCGGCCATTCTGCGCTGCTGCGCGACATCCAGGATCGCGTGGACCGGGACGGCCATGGACTGCTCGATGTCTGGATGAGCCACGGCGACAGGGTCACGAAGCTCCCCCCCGGGTTCAAGGTGATCGCGGAAAATGCGACGACGCCGGTCGCCGCGATGGCGGATGAGGCGCGCGGGTTCTACGGGGTACAGTTTCATCCCGAAGTCACCCACACGCCGCAGGGCAAGGCGATCATCGAGCGCTTCGTGCACGAAATTTGCGGCTGCGGGCATGACTGGAACATGCCGGACTACATCGAGGAGGCGGTCGGCCGGATACGCTCGGAGGTGGGCGGCGAGGAAGTCCTTCTCGGTCTTTCCGGCGGCGTAGACTCCTCGGTCGCCGCCGCGCTGATCCACCGTGCGATCGGCGATCAGTTGACCTGCGTGTTCGTCGACAACGGGCTGCTGCGGCTCAACGAGGCGGAACAGGTGAGGGGAACCTTCGCCAGGAACCTGGGCGTCAAGGTGATCCACGTGGATGCGCACGAGCGGTTTCTCGCCAGGCTCGCCGGGGTCACCGATCCGGAAGAGAAGCGCAGGATCATCGGGCGCGAGTTCGTCGAAGTGTTCCAGCGCGAGGCGGCGAAGCTGCCGCAGGTCAAATGGCTTGCACAAGGCACGATCTATCCCGACGTCATCGAGTCTGCCGGCGCGAGGACCAGGAAGGCGCAATCGATCAAGTCGCACCACAACGTCGGCGGGCTGCCCGAGACGCTGCATCTGAAGCTCCTCGAGCCTCTGCGGGAGCTGTTCAAGGACGAGGTGCGCGAGCTCGGGCTCGCGCTGGAGCTGCCGCACGACCTCGTCTACCGCCACCCGTTCCCGGGGCCGGGGCTCGGCGTGCGCATCGTCGGCGAGGTGAAGGCCGCGTATGCGGACTTGCTGCGCCGGGCCGACGCGATCTTCATCGAAGAATTGCGCGCTTCCGGCTGGTACGACAAGACCGCGCAGGCATTCGCCGTGTTCCTGCCGGTGAAGTCGGTGGGCGTGATGGGCGATGGTCGCACCTACGAGTACGTGGTCGCGCTGCGCGCGGTGCAGACGCAGGACTTCATGACCGCGCAGTGGGCGGAGCTGCCCCACGGCCTGCTCTCCAAGGTCGCGAACCGCATCATCAACGAGGTGCGCGGCATCAACCGCGTGGTCTACGACATCTCGAGCAAGCC
The DNA here is from genome assembly GCA_016199485.1 of Betaproteobacteria bacterium. Taxonomy (GTDB): domain Bacteria; phylum Pseudomonadota; class Gammaproteobacteria; order Burkholderiales; family SG8-41; genus JACQGO01. The sequence goes on along the minus strand of JACQGO010000046.1, from coordinate 1,822 downwards.
GCCGGCGACCATAGAGTGGGAGTAGCGACGTGAGAGGCGGAGCAGGGGCCCCAACGAAGTTGGGGATGCGACCCTTGAGCGGCGCAGGGCGGCGAATCGTTATGGTGAGGAACTTGGCACGGCGGTTCTGAGCCGCCGGGGCGAGGTGGTTATCGTGTTCGATCCCAAGGACGATATTAATCTCCTGCGTCACGTCCGGCACGACCAGGTGCCGACGGTGTCAGGACGAGACGAGGTTGATGATGTCTTGACATCACAAACGCCGACATCTAGGATGCGCCCGATGCGCACGACACTGACCATCGACGACGATCTCGCGGGCCTCCTGAAGCGACGCGCGCGCGAGTTGGGCATTCCGTTCAAGGAGGCGGTCAATCGGACGATCCGCGCCGGACTGGGGGAAGCTGCGAAAACCCGCCGTGGCGCGGCACCCAGGACGATTCCCCACTCGTTTGGGTTCAGACCCGGGGTCGACCTCGACAAGCTCGGCCAGCTCGCCGACGAGCTGGAAGCCGAAGCGTTCGCGTCCTCCGCGGAAGGATCGCGTGATCCTACCCGACGTCAACGTTCTCGTTCACGCGCATAACGCCGATTCCCGGGTGCACGAAGCCGCCCGGTGCTGGTGGGACGGCTGCCTTTCGGGTTCGGAAGGGGTAGGCCTCGCGTGGGCCACCATCCTGGGGTTTGTTCGTATTACCACCAACCGCAAGGTGGTCGCGCGACCGCTCGCGGTTGGGGACGTCATGGCGCGTATCCATGGCTGGCTCGAACTGCCGCACGTGCACGTGGCGCAGCCATCGGATACGCATTTCGCGAGGCTTCGCACGGAACTCGAGCGGCTCGGGACGGCGGGAAACCTCACTACTGACGCGCATCTTGCCGTTCTGGCGATGGAGCGCGGGTATGTCCTGTATTCGACGGACGCCGACTTCGCGCGTTTTACCGGCCTGCGCTGGGTGAATCCCTGTAAGAAGTAGCGGCGTCGGGTTGACTCGAAACGCGGTACCCGGAACTCGAAAGTTCATGTCTCGCGAACTCTTCATGCACGAAGCCCTTGTTCTCGCGCGTGAGGCCGCGCAGCGCGGCGAGGTCCCGGTGGGCGCCGTCGTGGTCAAGGACGGCGCGGTGATCGGCCGCGGCTGCAACCAGCCGATGTCGGCGAGCGATCCGACCGCCCACGCCGAGATCGTGGCATTGCGCGATGCCGCCAGGACGATCGGCAATTACCGCCTCTCCGGGTGCGACCTCTATGTCACCCTCGAACCGTGCGCGATGTGCTCGGGGGCGATCCTGCACGCGCGGGTGGCGCGTGTCGTCTATGGCGCAAGGGATCCCAAGACCGGCGCCTGCGGCAGCGTCATCGACCTGTTTTCCGAGCCCAGGCTCAACCATCAGACCGCTGTGGAAGGCGGACTGCTTGCGCGCGAGTGCGGCGAGCTGTTGGAGGAATTTTTTGCCGCGCGCCGCTGATCTATGGTGAGAATTCGAATTAGCTTAGCGTCGCAAGCACTTGATGTATTGGACTTTAATTTGCGAATTGCGGCGCGGTACCAGGTATCTTCGTCGAGGAACGGAGCCGGCGAGCAGAACGGGAGTTATTGCACGCCGCGGGGGCGGCACATCATTCGCGCCAGGATCGGCGCCGGTGCGCCGGTCAAAACGGTGTTCGTCGAGCGCCGGTCCACGGGCGAGATCTATTCTCCTGAACTGGCGGAAAAATTTCCCGGAAGGGATTGGATCCTGACGCGTATCCTGTGGCTGTCGGGATGCGAGCCGGGGTTCAACCGGCTCGGCAAGGTCGATACGATGCGCCGCTGCATCT
>JACQGO010000343.1 GCA_016199485.1 Betaproteobacteria bacterium | reverse complement strand
GTTCTCGGTCCGGATGCCCGGGGCGCCCTGGGTCAGCGTGACCCTGGCGACCTGCCCGAGCGGAACCATCGATCCGTTCATGACCGGCACCAGGACCTGGGTCGCGATGGTCTGCGGGTCGGCGCGCAGCTCGCGCGGGTAGCGGACGATGACGCCGAACCGCTCGCGTCCTTCTACCGTAGTGGTGACCATCTCCCCTCCGAGCGCGGTGCCGATCACCTCCTGCAGGTCGCCCACCGGGAGCCCGTAGCGCGCAAGCGCGACGCGGTCGGGCTCGATGTTGAGGAAGTAGCCGCCGGTGATGCGCTCGGCGTAGGCGCTCGTGGTGCCAGGCACGGTCTTGATCACCGCTTCGATCCGCTTCGCCAGCCCTTCCATCTCCGCGAGGTCCTTGCCGAACACCTTGACCCCGATCGGGGTGCGGATGCCGGTGGAGAGCATGTCGATGCGCGCCTTGATCGGCATGGTCCATGCGTTGGAGACGCCCGGCAGCTGCACCGCCCGGTCCATCTCGGCGATCAGCCTGTCCACCGTCATCCCCGGGCGCCACTCGCTCTCGGGTTTGAGGTTGATCACCGTTTCGAACATCTCGATCGGCGCCGGATCCGTCGCGGTATTCGCGCGCCCCGCCTTGCCGAACACCGAGGCCACTTCCGGAAAGCTCCTGAGGATGCGGTTCTGGATCTGCATCAGCTCGGCCGCCTTGGTCACCGACATGCCGGGCAGGCTGGTGGGCATGTACATCAGCGTGCCCTCGTTCAGCGTCGGCATGAACTCGGTGCCGAGTTTTGTCGCTGGGTAAAGCGTCAGCGACAAAACTATGCCCGCTATCACCAGCACCCACGCCCGATGGCGCAATGTCGCCGCAAGGAGCGGGCGATAGGCCGCAATCATGAGTCTGCTCAAAGGATTCGCGGATTCGCTGCGAATCCTTCCGCGGATGAACAACAGCATCAGCACCGGGACGAGCGTGATCGAGAGCACCGCGGCGCCCGCCATCGCGAAGGTCTTGGTATAGGCGAGCGGCGCGAACAGCCGTCCCTCCTGCGCTTCCAGCGTGAACACCGGCAGGAACGAGATGGTGATGATGAGCAGGCTGAAGAACAGCGCCGGCCCCACTTCGCGGCAGGCGACGATGATCGCCTCCAGCCGCGAGGGCCAGCGGTCCGGGCGCTCCAAGTGCTTGTGCGCGTTCTCGATCATCACGATCGCGGCATCGACCATCGCGCCGATGGCGATGGCGATGCCGCCCAGGCTCATGATGTTGGAGTTCAGACCCAGGAAGCGCATCGCGATGAACGCGATCAGCACGCCGATCGGCAGCATGATGATCGCCACCAGCGCGCTCCTCACGTGGAGCAGGAACACGATGCATACCAGTGCGACGATCAGGCTCTCCTCGATCAGCGTCTGCTTGAGCGTGTCGATCGCGCGGCGGATGAGCTCGGAGCGGTCGTAGACCGGCGCGATGCTGACGCCTTGGGGCAGCCCGCTCGCGATCTCGGTGATCTTGGATTTGAGGTTGTCGATGACATCAAGCGCGTTCTGGCCGTAGCGCGCCATCGCGATTCCCGCGACGACTTCCCCCTCGCCGTTGAGCTCGGTGATGCCGCGCCGCTCATCCGGGCCGAGCTCGACGCGCGCCACGTCCTTGAGCAGCACCGGGATGCCGCCCTCGCTTTTCACGACCAGTTGCTCGAGATCGCTCACGCCGCGCAGATATCCGCGACCGCGCACCATGAATTCGGTTTCCGCCATCTCCACCACGCGGCCTCCGACGTCGGTGTTGCTCATGCGGATCACCTGCGTGATCTTCGAAAGCGGAATGCCGTAGGCCTGGAGCTTGCGCGGGTTGACGGTGACCTGGTATTGCTGGACGAAGCCGCCGATGCTGGCAACCTCCGCCACGCCTTGGGCCTTGGTGAGCTGATAGCGGATGAACCAGTCCTGGAGCGTGCGCAGCTCGGCGAGCGTCTGCCTGGCGCCCAGTACCGCGTACTCGTAGACCCAGCCGACCCCGGTGGCATCCGGGCCAAGCGAGGGGGTCACGCCGCGCGGCAGGCGCGCCGCGGCGAAGTTGAGATATTCGAGCACGCGCGAGCGCGCCCAGTAGATGTCGGTGCCGTCCTCGAAGATGACGTAAACGAAGGATGCCCCGAAGAACGAGAACCCGCGCACCACCTTCGAGCGCGGCACGCTCAGCATCGCCGTGGTGAGGGGATAGGTCACCTGGTCCTCGACCACCTGCGGCGCCTGCCCGGGATACTCGGTGTAGATGATCACCTGCACGTCCGACAGGTCGGGAATCGCGTCGAGCGGTGTCTTGATCACGGTGTAGATTCCCGCGCCGACGATGAACACCGTGGCGAGCAGCACCAGGAACACGTGGCGCGCGGACCATTCGATAATGCGGCCGAGCATCTCAGTGCCCCTCGTGCTCGACAGCCCCGGCCGGCGCGCCGGGCCGGAGCTCGCTGCCGGAAGGCGCGACGCCGAACGTTCCCAGCGCCGCCTTCAGATTGCTCTCCGAGTCGATCAGGAAGTTGGCGCTCACTACCACCCTGTCCCCGGTTTGGATGCCCTCGATGACTTCGACATACCCGTCCGCGCGCATGCCAAGCTTGACCGCGCGCGGTTCGAACAGGCCTTCCCCGCGCGCGATCAGCACGATTTGCCGCGTGCCGCTGTCGAGCACCGCCGAGTCGGGAACCGCGAGCGCCTTGCCCTTGGAGCGGCCGGAGAGCAACTCGATGCTCGCATACATCGCGGGCTTGAGCGCACCGCCCGGATTGCCGAGCTCGATGCGCACCTTGGCGGTACGCGTTTCGGGCGTGACGGTCGGATAGACGAACGCCACCTTGCCGGAGAACACCTTGCCGGGATAGGCGTTCACCGTGATCTTCGCGGATTGTCCCGGCTGCACGAGCGCAAGGTCCTGCTCGAAGACGTCGGCGAGCAGCCACAGCGCGGTGAGATCGGAGATCTTGTAGAGCACCTCGCCGGGCATGAACCGCATTCCCTTGAGCGCGGGCTTTTCCAGCACCACGCCGCTCACCGGCGAGCGCAGTACGAGGGTTTGCCTCGCGGTGCCCTCGATTTGCAGGCGTTTGAGCTCCGCTTCCGAGATGTCCCAGTTGCGCAGGCGCGTGAGCGCGCTCGCCACGAGCCGGCGCATGCTCGCCTGGATCTCGGGACTGCCTTCCTTGACCGCCTCCACGCCCCTCCAGGAGATCACGTATTCCTGCTGCGCGGTGACCAGATCCGGGCTGTAGACCTCCATCAGCGGCTGCCCCGGTCTCACGCGTTCACCCGTGGTATTCACGTGCAACCGCTCGATCCAGCCCTCGAACTTCGGCGCGACCGTGTAGAGCCGCCGCTCGTCCACCTCCACGGTCCCGACCGCGCGCACGGTGCGCGTGAGCTCCCGCAACGCCGCGATCTCGGTCTTCACCCCGAGCTTCTGCATCTTGTCGGTGCTGATTTTCACGGCCGGCCCCGAGTTCTCGGGCGCTTCGCCCTCGTAGACCGGGGTGTAGTCCATTCCCATCGGGTCCTTCTTGGGCACCGGCGAGATGTCGGGCAGCCCCATGGGGTTGCGGTAGTAGAGGATCTTTCTCTGGCCCTCGCCTGGTGCGGCCGGCGCCTGCGGAGCTGCGGGCGCGGCCACGGGGGTCCCGCGCGAAGTGCGCTGGGAACCCCACCAGTAGCCCGCGGCAAGCGCCGCGGCGACCAGAACCACGATCAAGATGGGGGAGATGATGCGCTTCATGCTGTTGGCTCCGTCCGCGGTTGCGTGCCGCGGACTCGGTTTGCGGGTTTGCCGGTCAGAAGATCGATTTCCGCCAGCGCCTTGTTGTAGTTCGCGACGGCGGTGACGTAGGCGATCTCGTAGTTGAACACCGTCATCTGGTTGTCGAGCAGGGTCAGGAAATCCACGCGATTCACCCGGTAGGCCGCAAGCGCCGCTTCCACCGTCAGCCGCGCCTGCGGCAGGATATCGCCGCGATAGAGGCGCGCCGAGCGCAGGTTCTGCTCGGCGGCCGCCACCTGCTGGCGCAGCTTCATGACAAGCTCGTTACGCTGCGCCTCGTACATGTTCAGCGCCTGCTCGCGCATCGCCTGCGCTTCGGCCACCCGCGGGCCGATCTTGGTGGCGCGCCACACCGGCAGATTGATCGCCACCGTGAGATTCACCATGTCAGAGCGTATGGCTCCGTCCGGCATGTTGTCGCGCTGGGCATACGAGAAACGCACATCGAAGTCGGGGTAATATTCCTTGCGCGCGAGCTCGAGCGCCTTTTCGGCGCGCGCAATCGTGCTGTGCAGGGCGCGCAGTTGCGGGCGCTCGCGCAGCGCTTTTTCGCGCAGCTCGTCCAGGGGCAGCGTCACTTCCTGCAACTGCGGTGTCTCCGGGAGCGGTGCGGCGGCGCCCGGGGCGCGCCCCAGCGCGCGATTGAGCTCGGCCTCGATCATCGGTCGTTCACGGGCAAGCTTGATCAGCTCGTCCACCATCCTGGAGAGCTGGGTCTGCGCCTTGAGCACGTCAGCCTGATTGCCCTGTCCCACCGCGTAGCGCGTCTCGGCGATCTTGAGGAATTGCTCGAGGATCAGCTTGTTCTTTTCCACCAGTCGTGTCGATTCGATCACCAGGGCGAGATCGAAATACGCAGCCCTTGTCTCGCGCGCCACGCGGTTCATGGTTTCCTGGTAACCGTGGCCGGCGGACTGCGCGTCCCTGGCGGCGACGTCCTGGCGCAAGCCGCGCTTGCCGGGATAGGGGAAACGCTGTGAGATGCCGATCATCTTCATCGTCATGTCCTCGCGGTCGAAGCGAAACGAGTTGGTCGGCACGTTAACGACCCCCGCTTCCAGCATCGGGTCGTCGAGCGCGCCGGCGGGCGCGATCCGCTGCTGCGCCGCCTCTCGCTCCTTGCGCGCGGCCTGGATCTCGGGGTTGTTTTGCAGCGCCTCGCTGACGAGCTGCGCGAGGGGCGTCGTGCCCTCGCGCGCAGGCGCGCCCGGCGGATTCGGGCGGTTCGCCTCTGGTGGTGCTGCACGTTGCGCGGCCACCCGTTCGTCCGGGCTCAAGGCCGCTGCATGGGAGTACACCAGCAGCGCAAGCGCTGCCGGCAGGGCTGATCGAAACATGGGTCCTCCTGCACGTGAAAAAGCGGGCCGCGAATGCGGCGTGCCCTATCGCGCGCGGAGGATCAGATGAGGAGGCTGCAGAAACGAATGGACAGCGGAGGACCGGTAGAGCGCCCCGGCTCGTCGCGCAACATGACCGCCGCACCGGCGTCCTGCGGCGCGGCGCGATGTATCCACGGCGCATCCGGAGGCGAGGCTCCGACCGGCAGAAACAGCGCTCCAACGATCTTCTCCTGGTCGTAGCAGTGCACGAGGCACCGCGTCGCGTCGAACGCCTGAGCCGCTCGACAGCCCGGTTTCGTGTGCTCGACCGGGACATAAGCGGTGCTGCGCTGCACGCACGCATACGCCGCCTGCGCGGTTTGCAAAAAAACGAGCATGATCGCCGTTACCAGGCCGCACCACCGCCGCGATCCGCACAGGCTTACCATAGGGCGCGTACGATACCCGCTAGGGCGCGCGCGGGTCAACACTCACTTGCCCCGGAGCCGCGGATTCTCTAATCGTGCTGCTCGCTGGCGAAACACGGGATCTCTAGGTAGCGGGTCAGTTTGGCTTTGCTTCCGGTGCGGCAATCGGCGCGCTGCGGGTGCCCAAGCCGTCGGCGCTCGTCGACACAAGACTTCGCTTGACGGCTTACCCGCGACGCGCGCCGCCGCACAGGTCGCTGCGGCCAGACTGACCTACTAC
>JACQGO010000342.1 GCA_016199485.1 Betaproteobacteria bacterium | reverse complement strand
CGCAGGCGGCGCTTGCAGCGCGCGAACAGGTTGCCACGCTCGCAGCGCGCGTGCGCACGCTGATCGAGCTGCGCGAAGCGGGCGCTTTCGGCACCGGCGGGTTCGGCGGCGACAAACCCGCCGGTGAAGAGGCTTTTACCCTCCAGACCCTGGAGAAGGTGCGCCGGATTCCGAGTACAAAGCACCTGGCGCGAGTCGACGAGTACGTCTACCAGCCGCTCATCGACCCTTCGCGCAAGAATGCTTACGCGATGCTCATCGGGCTGCATCCCGGCGCGGCGCTGCGGGCAATCGGCGAGATCGACTACGAAAATGCGCGCATCATCGCCGGCCGCACGTTTCGCGCAGAGGACGAGCGCGCGTTTGTGGCTGTAGCTGGAAGGCTTTTCGCTGAGCAGCGTCTTGGCATTGATAATCCGGTTGCTGCGCCGCCAGAACGACACAACTTGAGGCTGGGTGACCAGGACTTTCGGCTGGTGGGAATCTATAACACCGGCAATGATTTCGGCGACAACCACGTCTTCATCCCGATCGAAGCGTTTCGCGCGACCTTCCAACCGGGCGACAAGCTTTCGAAGATTTTTGTGACGGTGGATTCCGTGGCACACGTCGAGCAGGTAGTCCGGGAGCTCAAGCAGATCGAGGAGGCGGATGTCGTGACCACTCCGGAGGCGGTGTCGACCGCGCGCACGACTCTTGCCGGCCTCTCGCTCGCCACCGCGCTCGGGGCGGTGCTGCTCTTCGGCGTCGCGGCGACACTGGTCGTGTTCGTGATGGTGCTGGCAGTGCGCGAACGCTGCGCCGAAATCGGCACGCTCAAGGCGTTGGGTGCATCCAACCAGGAAATCGTGGTCCAGTTCATCGCCGAAACCGTTACCTTGTGCGCGCTCGGCAGCTTCGGCGCGCTGGCGCTCGTGCTGCCGCTCTCCTGGGCGGCGAGCCGCGTGCTCGCGATGCCGCTCGCCCCGGACGCCTGGACCGCCGCTTCGACCGTTGTCGCGGCGACGGTGTTTGCCGGGCTTGGGTGCGTGTATCCCGTCACGCGGGCGCTCAAGCTCTCGCCCGTCGAGGCGTTGAGGAAGGGCTGACACCGATGGTGCTGCTCGGGCTACGCAACCTGTTTCGCGCGAAGACCCGGCTCGCCGTGGCGGTGTTGCTCCTTGCCCTCCCCGCCTTTCTGCTGCTGGTGCTCCAGGCGATCCTCACCGCCGTCGAGACCCACACCGAGACGCTGAAGCGCAACGTGGACAACTCGCTGCAGTTGCGCGCGCGCGGCTCGATGGGCCACGTGAACATGCAAGGCAACGAAACCATCCTCCCGCAGAGCGCGCTGGACACCGCGATACGTATCCCCGGCGTCGCGGCAGTCGAACAGTACCTGCTCGCGATGACGCCGACCGAGGGACACAACTTCGCGATGATCGTGGGAGTCAATCCGGGCGAGACGAGGCGGCTCGAATCGCACGGTGAGGCGGGCAATCCGCGGATCGTCGCGGGCCGGGACCTCACCGCGGCCGACCGGGGACAACGCGTCGCCGTGATCGGCCAGGGCGTCGCGCGATGGGCGCGCATCACCTCGGACAATCTCGCTTCCGCGACGCTCACCCTCGATCTCAAGCGCACGCACCCGGTGATCTTCGCGCTGGAGCGGCCGCCGGCGACGCTCCGGATCGTCGGCGTCTACGCGAGCGGCTACGTGTTCGGCGACATGCAGCTTTTCGTGCCGATCGATACCTTCCGCGAGATCTACGGCGTGCCCGAGGGAATCTCGTGGCTGTTCGTGAGAGCGGTTTCCGCCGACCGCCTGCCCGAAGTCGAGGCGGCGCTGCGCCGCGAGCTTGGCGAGGCGGCCGACATCATCGCCCCGATCGCCGCCGCCGAGTTCGAACGCACCACGACGCGCGCCGTGCGGCGATTCTCCGCGATCGGAAGCGCGCTCGCGGCGGCGCTGATGGTGATCGTCGTCTTCTTCGTGACGCTCATCAATGTCCGCGAGCGCACGCGGGAAATCGGCACGCTCATGGCGCTTGGCGCATCCGGCGCCGGCGTCGCCGCGAGCTTCCTTGCCGAAGCGCTGGCGCTCGCCGCGCTCGGCGCCACGGCCGGGGCGGCCGTGTTTGCCGTCGCGGGAAGCTTGGTGCCGGGCCAGCTTTTCGGCGTCGCGGTAAGCCCGTTTCTCCCCGCGCAATACAAGGACGCGCTGCGCGGCGCGCTTGCGCCTGCTGCCGGTCTGGGTCCGTCGGGCGCCGGGTGGTTCCTGCTCGCAACCGCCTTCGCCGCGTGCGCGGGAAGCGCGTGGGGCCTGCGACAGGTCGTGAAGCTCTCGCCCGTGGAGGCGATCCGTCATGAGTGACCGCGCGCCAGGAAACTCCCAGGCTCCGTTGGTGCTCCTCGAACAGATCACGAAGATCTACCGCAAGGACACGCAGGAGGTGCGCGCGCTCGACGGGATCGATCTGCGTATCGAATCCCCCGGCATGGTGGCGGTCGTCGGGCCGAGCGGGAGCGGCAAATCGTCGCTGCTCCACGTGATCGGCGCGATGGACCGGCCGACGGGCGGCGAGATCGTGGTGGCCGGCCGCCGGCTCGCCGCGCTCGGGAACGCCGAGCTTACGGCGTTCCGGCGCAACACGGTGGGATTCGTATTCCAGACCTTCAACCTGATCCCGAATCTCACCGCGCTCGAGAACGTCGCGCTGCCCATGGAATTCAACGGGGTGGACAAGCGCGAGCGCCGGCGCCGTGCTCTTGCGCTGCTCGACCGCGTGGGGCTCGCACCGCGCGCGACGCACCGGCCGGGCGAGCTTTCGGGCGGCGAGCAGCAGCGGGTGGCGATCACGCGGGCGCTCGCCAACGACCCGCCGCTCGTGCTCGCCGACGAGCCGACGGGGAATCTCGATTCGACGACCGGCCAGCTCATCTACGAGTTGCTGGAAGAAATCGCGCGCGGGCGCACCGTGATCGTCGTCACCCACGCCGAGCCGCTCGCGCAGCGCGCGAAGCGCGTGATCCACATCCAGGACGGGCGCCTCGTCTCGTGACTGACAAGTAGAGCCGCCGATGATGAGTGAGTTCGGGCTGTTTCACTTGGTCGCGCTCCCCGCGGCGCTGGGATTGCTCGGCTTCATCGAGCCGTGCTCGATCGGCGCAAGCCTGCTGTTCGTCAAGTTCCTCGAGAACAAGGGCGCCGCGGCGAAGCTCGCCGAGACCGCGTTGTTCGCGGCGACGCGCGCGCTGTTCATCGGCGCTCTCGGCGCGGCAGCCGTCCTGATCGGAGCCGCATTCGTCTCGTACCAGAAGACCGGCTGGATCGTGCTGGGCGTGCTGTATGCGGCTCTCGGGGCGCTGCTGATCACCGGCCATGCGGGACGGCTCATGATAGCGATCGGGCCGCGAATTTCGGGGCTCTCGGGAATGCGCGGCTCGGCGGGGCTCGGCGTGCTCTTCGGGCTCAATATCCCGGCGTGCGCCGCGCCGCTGCTTGCGGCGCTGCTCGCCATGGCGGCGGCAACCGGCGCTTCAGGCGCAGCGCTCGCTTCGGGGTTCGTCTCGCTCGCGGTGTTCGGCTTCGCGCTCTCGGCCCCGCTGGTCGCGGCAGTTTACTTCAAGCGGGCGCGAGGGCTGCTCGACCTGCTCGCCCGGCAAGCGGGACGTTTTCCCAAATGGGCAGGGGTCGTGCTGATCGCGCTGGGAGCATGGTCGTTCTGGTTCGGGTTGTTCGTCGAGGTTGAACTCAAATGAACACGGCGGGAAGCCTGGCCGCGCGCGCAGAGAAGATCCAGCTGAAGATCGGCGGGATGGCCTGTTCGTTCTGTGTGGCGAGCATCGCGAAGGCGCTCGGACGCATGGACGGCGTGCGCAACGTGAACGTCAACCTCGCGCACGAAGAGGCGCTGATCGAATTCAATCCCGATCTCGTGACCGGTGAAGCGCTTCAGGAGACCCTGCGCGACCTCGGCTACACCATCCGTGACCCGGACAAGGTCCGCGCCTTCGAAGAGCAGGAGGCAGAGCTCAGGCAGCAGCGGGATAACCTGCTCTTCGCCGCGGGATTGTCTTCGGTCTCGCTCGCGGCGATGGCGCTGATGTGGCTCGAGCAATTGCCGCCGCAAGGGATGGCCGCGATGTACTGGCTGATGCCGGTGCTTGCGCTCTCGACGATCTTCGGTCCGGGCTGGCACATCCTCACCATGGCGTGGGCGAGCCTGCGACGCGGCATCCTGAACCAGCACGTGCTGCTCGAATTCGGCGCCTTCGCCGGGGTCGCCGGGGGATTTCTCGGCTACATCTACTCCGAATTCCCGGCGCCCGATTTCCTCGGCGTCGCGGTTTTCGTGACCACCTACCACATCCTGTCCGGCTGGGTCTCGCTGCTGGTGCGCACCCGCGCATCTCAAGCGGTGCGAAAACTCCTGGCACTGGTCCCCGCCACTGCCCGCGTCGTGCGCGATGGCCGGGAGCAGGTAATCCCGATCGAGCAGGTGATGCCCGCCGACCGCGTGCGCGTGCGGCCGGGGGAGTCGGTCCCGGTGGACGGCATCGTGATTGAAGGCAGCTCGGGCGTGGACGAGCACCTTGTCACCGGCGAATCGATCCCGGCCGAAAAACGTCCCGGCGACGGCGTGATCGGGGGTTCGATCAATCAGTACGGCACGCTGCTCGTTCAGG
>JACQGO010000340.1 GCA_016199485.1 Betaproteobacteria bacterium | reverse complement strand
GCGCCAACCGTGACTCCCGAGGGCTCGATCGAGCGTTACGTAACCATGTTACATCGCTCGACCCTCACCCCCAACCCCTCTCCCGAGAGGAGAGGGGAGCGTCGAGCGAAACCGGATCGTCATCCGGTTTCGTAACGTTCAATATTGCACCGCGCGCGACGCGTCGCCGCCTGCGCTCATTGAAGTCGCCAATTCTAGCAGAGGGCCGAATCTGCCGGGGAAGCGGCGCGTAAGACCCTGCAGTGCCGCCACCGCGTCGCGCAGTCCGCCGGGATAGACGCGGATCGCGTGTTGAAGCTGTATCGCCGCGCGCTCGCTGTCCCCCGCGAGCGCGAGCAGCAGCGCCTGCCGGTAGACCACGGTATCGGCCGGCGCGAAACGCATCACGCGGCTGTTGAGCGCGAGCTTGTCGCCCAGTGCCTCCTCGCTCACCTCGATGCCGAAAGCGAGCGCGAACTCGACGTACGGCGTGAGCAGCGGCTCGCGGTGCAGCCGCGTGAGCTGCTCCACCCATTTTTCCGCGGGCGGGACGTCCGATGTCTGGCGATATGGCGTGAATACGAGCCGCTCGAAGCTGCGGTAGCCCTGCACCGCGGTAAACGCGCTCCACCACCCGAAAACGAGCATGACGATCATCGCGGCGCAGCCGGAGCGCTGCGCGGTGAGCGCCACGCGTTGCGCGGCGCCCAGCCCCGCGAGCACCGCCGCGATGCCCAGGAAATACGCGTACCATAGCGGGAGTTCCAGCATGCTGTGGATGCCGATCACTGCGAGCGCGGCGGCGATCCACCATCGTTCGAGCGTGAAGGCGACGCGCCCGAAACCGACAAGCCAGACGACCGTCCCCGCCAGCGCCAGCGCCGTTCCCACGAGCCCGGTTTCTGCGAGCAGTTGCAGCACGAGGTTGTGCGCGTGGTTGAACAGTTCGCGCGCAAAGAGCGTATCGAACAGCGCGTGAAACTCGAAGTGGTGCCACGCAAACTGCCCGAAACCGAGCCCGAGGAGCGGCGCCTCGAGGAACATCCACCACGCCTCGCGCCAGAGCTGCAGCCGTGCTCCTATCCCGGCCGCGGCTTCAAACAGCCGTTGCGCCGACGTTTCCATCCCGCCCTCGGCCGGAAGCAGGAACGGCAGCCTCGCCGCCCACTGCATGAGCGCCATCGCCGGCAATAGCAGCATGCAGAAGAAGAACAGCCGTTCCGCCGCCGCGCTCTTATCGCGCTTCCACAACCACCATGCCAGCAGCGCAAGGGCGGCGAGATAGACCCATGCGCTGCGCGACCCGGAAATCGTGACGGTGAACAGGAGCAGCGCCGCGCACCCCGCCCCCACTGCTGCGCGCAGCGCCCCGACTCCGACGAGATATGCCGCGGAGCCAAGCGCGAGCACGCCGTAGCTCGCGAAGTGATTGGGCTGGGCGAGGTTGCCGTAGACGGCTCGCCCGGTCTTGGCCGCGATCAGGAAATCGAGCGGGGTCGAGAACCGGTAATGCTGCAGCACCGCGACCACCGCGCTCAGCAGCCCGCCCGCGAGCAGGAACCAGGCGAGCGTGCGAGCGACGCCGGCGGTTCCGAGTTCGCGCCGCAACACGTCGCCGAGCACGATCAGCGCGGCAGCCCATACCAGGTACAGCATCGCCACCAGCGCCTGCTCGGGATACGGCGCACGCCCGAGCGCCGCCTGCGCGATGAGCACGCCGACGCCGGCAAGCGCATACAACGCCACCGCCGGTAGCGTCATCCCGCGCCATAACTCGCGCTTCGCGAGCAGCGAAGCCGCGGCGAGCCCGAAAATGAAAGCGAGCCACTCGCTGTAGAACGAGGTCAGGGGGAAAGCATGGCGCGGCTGCAGGAACGGCACCGTCCACGCGAGCCCGACGAGCGCCAGGCTCAGACGCGCGGGCGACAAAGCGGCAGGGAGCGCGATCACGCCGGCGCGCTTCCGGCAGGAATGCGCCGGGAACGGCGCCCGGACCCCCGGCGGCTCACACGGGCGCGGGCGGCGCAGCGCGATCCTGCAATCGCAAACCGCAGCCGCGGCGCGTCCACCGCTCGCGCGCTACCGGCCCACGCCGCAAAAAACCTCGCGCATCATGCCGATAAGCGTCAGAATACGCTGGTCGCCGATACGGTAGTAGACGCGGTTTGCGTCCTTGCGCGTGCGCAGCACGCTCTTCTCGCGCAGGATCGCGAGATGCTGCGAGATGTTGCTCTGCGAGGTTCCGACGCATTCGACGATGTCCTGCACGCTGATTTCCTGGTCGCCGAGCACGCACAGGATTTTCAATCGCAACGGGTGGCCCATCGCTTTCAGCGCCCGCGACGCCTGCTCAATGTGCTCTTCCCTGTCGATCAACACAGCGCGCAGCGCAGTTGTATCGGCCATAAGTCCAGCGTCCGCAAAAGGGGCATCAGCATGTCAAGATATTGTAAAATTATACCGCAACGCCGCGCTTTGAAAGAACTTGTTAATAATCATAATGATAACACAGGTTTTGCTGATCATACTCGACGGTTTCGGGCACCGCGAGGAATGCGCCTATAACGCCATTTGCCAGGCGCGCAAGCCGCACTGGAACTTCTTCTGGGGCACCTGCCCGCACACGACGATCGACGCCTCCGAGAAGTGGGTGGGCCTGCCCAAGGAGCAGATGGGCAACTCTGAGGTCGGACATATGAATATCGGCGCCGGCCGCGTCGTCTACCAGGATTACACCCGCATCGAGCACGCGATAGAAACCGGCGAGTTTTTCCGCAATCCGGTGTTGCGCGAGGCGCTCGCCGCTGCCCGGCGTAACGACCGCGCGCTGCACATCCTGGGCCTCATCTCCCCCGGCGGCGTGCACAGCCACGAGACGCAGATTCACGCGATGCTCGAGATGGCGGCCACAGAGGGGGTGAAAGAGATCCGCCTGCACGCCTTTCTCGACGGGCGAGACACGCCGCCCAGGAGCGCCGAACCCTCGCTCGCTGCGCTCCAGGCAAAGTGCGACGCGCTCCAGGTCGCGCGCATCGCGGGCATCGTCGGCCGCTATTATGCGATGGACCGCGACAAGCGCTGGGAACGCGTCAAGCTCGCCTACGATCTCATTGCCGGGGGCGCGGCCGAGTTTCGTGCGGGGAGCGCGGTCGAGGCGTTGCACGCCGCGTACGCGCGCGGCGAGAGCGACGAATTCGTCAAACCCGTCGCCATCGTGGCTCCGGGGCGGAGCCCCTCGCGCATGGCAGACGGGGATGTCGTGGTCCACATGAACTTCCGCGCCGACCGGGCGCGCCAGATGACTGCCGCGTTGACCGCCCCCGCTTTCGACGGCTTCGAGCGCGCGCATTTTCCGCGGCTCGGATACTACTGCACGCTCACGAGCTATGGCCAGGATTTCAAGCTGCCGGCAGCTTTCCCGCCGCAGACGGTTACCAACGGCTTCGGTGAATACCTCTCCGGGCAAGGGCTAAAACAGCTGCGCATCGCAGAGACCGAGAAGTACGCGCACGTCACCTACTTCTTCAACGGGGGAGTCGAGACACCATACCCCGGCGAGGACCGCATACTCGTGCCTTCGCCCAAGGTCGCGACCTACGACCTGAAACCAGAGATGAGCGCTTACGAAGTAACCGACAAGCTCGTGGAAGCGATCAGGAACCGGACGTATCACGCGATCGTCTGCAACTACGCGAACGGCGACATGGTGGGCCACACCGGCAACCTCCAGGCGGCGACGAAGGCAATTGAGGTGCTCGATGAATGCATCGGGCGCGCGGTGGAGGCGATGCGCGAGGCTGGCGGCGAGGTGCTGATCACCGCCGACCATGGCAACGCCGAGACCATGCTCGACCCCGCGACCCGTCAGGCCCATACCGCGCACACGCTCAACGTGGTGCCGCTGCTCTACGTCGGGCGAGGCGCGAAGATCGCCGACGGCGGCGCGCTGCAGGACGTCGCGCCCACGCTGCTCAAGATGATGGGGCTGCCGCAGCCGCCGGAGATGACCGGGAAGCCGCTGATCAGCTTTGTCTGACGGTGAGACGCGCGCTCAAGGGGCATTTGCTCCATCTTTCTGCCGCCGCCTTCTGTCTTGCGCTCGGCCCGCCCGCGCTCGCAGCGCCCAGGGATGAGCTCAACGCGCTGCGCAGCCGCATCGAGGCGCTCGCGCGTCGGCTCGCGGAAACCGAAGAATCGAAGAGCGAGGCAACAGACGCGCTGCGCGAGTCGGAACGCGCGATTTCGGAGGCGAACCGCAAGCTGCACGAGCTCGCGGGCGAGCATCGGGCCGCGAGCGGCCGTCTCGCCGGGCTGAACGAGCAGTCGCGCCAGCAAGACAAAGCGCTCGAGGCACAACAGGCGCTGCTCGGCAAGCTCCTCTATCAGCGGTACATCGGCGGGCAGCCCGCGCCACTCAGGCTGCTGCTCAACCGCGAAGACCCCAACCGCATCGCGCGCCAGTTGCATTACTACGGCTACATCTCGCGCGCCCGCGCCGATCTTGTCCGGGAGTTACGCGAGGGTCTCGCACGCCTCCAGGATCTCGCGCGGCAAACCGGGGAAAAGCTTGCAGAGCTTGCTGCGATTCGCGCCGAGCAGGGCGAACAGCGGCGGCGGCTTGAAGCCGAAAAGCGGCTGCGCAGCGCGACCCTCGCCAGGATATCGCGCGAACTCGTGCGTCAGCGGCGCGAAATGACCACGCTGCAGCGGGACGAGCGGCGGCTCGCACGGCTGGTGGAAAGCCTCGGAAAACTCATCACGCGGGCGCGGCCCGGTCCCCGGCTGCGCAACGAACGGCTTCCCGACGCTTCGGGCGACGGCAGCCCTTTTCAAGTGCTCAAAGGTAGGCTAAATTTGCCGGTCCGGGGGGAACTTGGCAATCGTTTCGGCAGTCCACGTTCTGACGGCGGACTGACCTGGAAGGGCCTGTTCATCAGCGCCAAACCCGGAGAGGCGGTGAAAGCGATCGCCGCCGGCCGCGTGGTGTTTGCCGACTGGCTGCGCGGGTTCGGGAACCTGCTGATCGTCGACCACAGGGGCAGCTACATGAGCCTCTACGGCAACAACGAGGCGCTTTACAAGCGGGTGGGCGACGTGATCCGCGGCGGCGACACCATCGCCACCGTGGGCAACAGCGGCGGCAACCCGGATTCGGGTCTATACTTCGAGATGCGATACCAGGGCAAGCCGTTTGATCCGCTGAACTGGATCGATTTGAAATAAGGAGTGAAGAGAAAGGAGTAAAGAGTGAATCGTGGGACGCGATCGGCGCGCCGTCGCCGTTTTACTCCTGACTCCTGACACCTCACTCCTCACCGGTTTTCTGGAGCGGGCGATGCGTAACAAGTTGCAACAATTCGGACTGATTGCAGTGGGCGTGCTGCTGGGAGTGCTGATCAGCCTCAACTTCTCGGCAGTCGCGCAAAAGGAGGCGGCCGCGCCGCTGCCGATCGAGGAGCTGCGCGCGTTTACCGAGGTGTTCGGGCGCGTGAAGAGCGACTACGTCGAGCCGGTGGACGACAAGAAGCTCATCACCGAGGCCATCAACGGCATGCTGACGGGGCTCGACCCGCACTCCGCCTATCTCGACCAGGAGGCGTTCAAGGAACTGCAGGTGGGCACCCAGGGCGAATTCGGCGGGCTGGGCATCGAGGTCGGCATGGAAGACGGCTTCGTCAAGGTGGTC
>JACQGO010000341.1 GCA_016199485.1 Betaproteobacteria bacterium | reverse complement strand
CGTGAGAGAGTGAGCGCAGGAGGGCGATAAAATCAGTGAGGGCGGGAGAGCGCGAGAGCGGGAGAGCGTCAGAATCGGTGAGGGCGTGAGGGCGTGAGAGCTGGAGAGCGTGAGAGGAAAATACCCTTCGATTTCCCGACTTCACGATTTCACGATCTCCCGGCTTTTCCAGCTCCCGATCTCCCGATCTTACGATCTCCCGGCCTTTCGATCTCCCGATCTGACGATCTCCCGGCCTTTCGATCTCCTGACCTCCCGACCTCACGGCTGCGGCCTCTGACCGGCTATCGGCAAGCATCCAGATACATCGCGTCGGCTGCCTGCGCGCCTCCGGGGTCGGATCCCCAGAAAAGCTGGGGCCCCTCCTCCGCCCTGCGACGCGCTACTCGACGATCTTGAGCGGTTGTCCTGCGACCGGCTCGCCGGCCGGGTAGAGACCGTTGATGACTCGCAGATGTCCCTCGGCGAACCTGCCGAGCGGCGAGCGCTGCGCGAGCTGGGCGAAGGTGAGGCCCGGCTGCGCGGTGATCACGCGCAGCCGCAAGGGACGTGCCAGCGCCCGCTCCTCGCTGGTGATCGCGTGAAAGCTCATGAGCGAAGCGTTGATCTCGCCTTGGTGCTGGTTGAACGCCGCCGCCGTGCGCGCCTGCGCCCCGATGAGATAGGCGCTCTTCCCGAGGAACACGCATACCACGCGCGTCGGCGCGCCGCCGATGGTGGTGGTCGTCATGGCGGCTGGCAGCCCGTTGACGGTTGTCGGCGTCACCTGGGCGCCGAAAGACAGGTTTACACGCTTGCGCAACACGTCAGCGGGGCTCCCCTGAGCGGGGCCGCCGGAGCGCAGATCGATCAGGGCCTCGCCCTTGGGGCTCGTGGCCGTCACGTTCTGCGGCCGGTTCCGCACGCGCCAACCCGCGGGAAAGCGCATCGCGAGGCCGAGCTGGGCGTGATAGAGATGGTTGTCGCGCACGATGCCCTGGCTCGCGCTGTCGGCAAATACCATGCGGTCAATGCGCCGCAGGAATTCTTCCCGGGCGGTGCGCGTGGAGGCCTGCTTGAAGCGCGCGGCCTCGCCCACCACCTGCTGCAGCCGCGTATCGTTGTCGGGGTGCGTAGCAAACAGGCCGTGGTAGGCACGCGGCTGGCGTCCTTCGGCCTTCGCCACCTCGGCGTCGAACAGCTCCTGGTTCTTGAGCACGCCGACCACCTTCACCGTCGCCTGCGGGTCGTAGCCCGTGCGCGCGAGATATTCCGCCCCCAGCCGGTCGGCTTCCAGCTCGTGCTCGCGCCCGTAGCCCGACAGGAGCGCGCCGCCCAGGACGTTGATCGCTGTGTCCCCCAGTCCGCCGCGCGTCTCGGGCACGAAGATTTGCAGGATCGCCGCGCCGATGTTGGCGGCGGTTGCAGCGGTCAACTGCTGCACCGAGTGCCGCGCGGTCACGTGTCCCAGCTCGTGCCCCAGCACGGCCGCGAGCTCGGCCTCCGAGTTGAGGTAGGCGAGCAACCCGCGGGCGATGTAGAGGTAGCCGCCCGGCAGCGCGAAGGCGTTGACGTCGGGGCTGTCCACCACGAGGAAGTGGTACTCGAGCCCGGGTCGGTGGCTCGCCTTGGCGAGCCGCTGCCCGACCTCGTTCACGTACTGCTGCAGCGGTGCGTTGTCGTACACGCCGTACTCCTTGCGCACCTTCGGGTCCTCGCGCCGGCCGATGGCGATCTCCTGCGTTTCGGAGACCAGCACGAGGTTCGGCTGGCCGGAAACCGGGTTCTGCGCGCAGTTGGATAGCGCGAGCGCGACCAGCAGCATTCCTATATGGGTGAACTTGTTCGGCACGCTCAAGACCGGTTCATGATTCTCAGCCGTCACCAAAAACGGGGCACTGGAACAGTGCGCCTCGCACCAATAACGTGCGTCGCACCGATCGATGCACGACACGCCAATTTTACCGCGTGTGCGGGGCCGCCGTGAATTCGCCAACCAAATCAGTTCATTGGCAATGCGGACCAGCCGCGCTCCGGCTGCCCGCGTGCGGGTTGGTACGCATCCTGCAATAACGCGGCCGTCAACCCGATCAGGAGACTGAGATGTCCGCATTCAAGGATCCGTTCAATCCGGAATTGAGGCTCGCGCGCGGCTGCGGTTGCGGCCGTCACAACGACCAGGCCGAGCACGACGCCGCGTCCGCGCCCCCGACTGACACCGAGACGCTCGCCAGCCGCGCTGTCGACCAGGCGGTGATGCGCGCGCTGTTCCCCCGCGATGAGACGCGCCGCCGCTTCCTGAAGGCGGTCGGCGCGAATACCGCGCTGGCGGCGGTCGCGCAGTTCTTCCCGCTCGCCGCCGCGCGCGAAGCCTTCGCGCAAGGCAAGGGGCAGATCGAGAAAGCCTCGATCAAGGTCGGCTTCATCCCGATCACCTGCGCCACTCCCATCATCATGGCGCACCCGATGGGCTTCTACGCGAAGCACGGGCTCGATGTCGAGGTGGTCAAGACCGCCGGCTGGGCGGTGATCCGCGACAAGACGCTCAACAAGGAGTACGACGCCGCGCACATGCTTTCGCCGATGCCGCTCGCGATCACGCTCGGCGCCGGCGCGAAGCCGGAACCCTACACCATGCCGGCGGTGGAGAACATCAACGGGCAGGCGATCACGCTCGCGGTGAGGCACAAGGACAAGCGCGATCCCAGACAGTGGAAAGGCTTCAAGTTCGCGGTGCCGTTCGACTACTCGATGCACAACTACCTGCTGCGCTACTTCGTCGCCGAGCACGGCATCGATCCCGACCGCGACCTCCAGATCCGGGTGGTGCCGCCGCCCGAGATGGTCGCGAACCTGAGGGCCGACAACATCGACGGGTTCCTTGCCCCCGATCCGGTCAACCAGCGCGCGGTCTACGACGGCGTCGGCTACATCCACACGCTTTCGAAGGACATCTGGGAGGGGCACCCGTGCTGCGCGTTCGCTGCGTCGAGGCAGTTCGTCGCCGGCATGCCCAACACCTACCACGCGCTGTTGAAGGCCATCATTGACGCGGCCGCGTTTGCGCGCAAGCCCGGGAACCGCAAGACGATCGCCGAGGCGATCGCGCCGGCGAACTATCTCAACCAGCCGGTGACGGTGGTCGAGCAGGTGCTGACCGGCACCTTCGCCGACGGGCTCGGCAACGTGAGGAAGGTGCCCGACCGCATCGACTTCGATCCGTTCCCGTGGCACTCGTTCGCGGTGTGGATCCTCACGCAGATGAAGCGCTGGGGCCAGCTGAAGGGCGACGTGAGCTACGGCAAAATCGCCTACGAGGTGTTCCTCGCCACCGACGCGGCGCGGCTGATGAAGGAGGTGGGGCTGACGCCGCCGGCGGCGACCTCCAAGAAGTTCAGCGTGATGAACAAGGAATTCGACCCGGCGAACCCCGACGCTTATATCGCGAGCTTTGCCATCAGGAGGACGGCCTGAACATGAAGCACGCGGCTGGCTGGCGCGCCCCCGCGCTTTCGGCGGCACTGTTCCTGCTGTTCCTCGGCGTGTGGCACGCGCTCACGCTCCCCACCGGCGCGCAGCAGAGCGTGGACAGCGAGTACGCGAGGCTCGTCGGGGCCGCCGCGGCTGCGGGCCAGAAGTCGGCGATGCCGGGGCTGCGGGAGGTCGCGTCAAAGATCCGGGAGCACTTGAAGGAACCGTTTTACGACCGCGGGCCCAACGACAAGGGCATCGGCGTCCAGCTCGCCTATTCGCTGGCGCGGGTGATTGCCGGGTATCTGCTGGCGGCGCTCGTCGCGGTGCCGACCGGCTTCCTGGTCGGCATGTCGCCGACGATGTACCGCGCGCTCGATCCCTTCATCCAGGTGCTGAAGCCGATCTCGCCGCTCGCGTGGATGCCTCTGGCGCTTTTCACGCTGAAGGACAGCTCGGTCTCCGCGGTCTTCGTGATCTTCATCTGCTCGCTGTGGCCGATGCTCATCAACACCGCGTTCGGCGTCGCGTCGGTGCGCCGGGAGTGGCTGAACGTCGCGCGCACGCTCGAGGTGGGCCCGTTGCGCACGGCGTTCCGCGTGATCCTGCCGGCGGCCGCGCCCACCATCATGACCGGCATGCGCATCTCGATCGGGATCGCGTGGCTGGTGATCGTGGCCGCCGAGATGCTGGTGGGCGGCACCGGCATCGGCTACTTCGTGTGGAACGAGTGGAACAACCTCTCGCTCACCAACATCCTCGCCGCGATCCTCGCGATCGGGGTGGTCGGCATGGCGCTCGATCAGGTCCTGGCCCGGCTCACGCGCCTCGTCACCTTCCCCGAGTGAACGATGAACGATCCGCTGATCAGGGTCGACGGCATCGCCAAGCGCTTTCCCGCGCGCGGCGGTGCGGGCACCGCCGTGTTCGAAAACGTCCATTTCGCGATCGAGCAGGGCGAGTTCGTATGCCTGATCGGGCACTCGGGGTGCGGCAAGACCACGATATTGAATATCCTCGCCGGGCTGGAGCCCGCCTCCGAGGGCTACGTGTTCGTCGCCGGCCGGGAGGTGAACGGGCCCAGCCTCGACCGCGCGGTGATCTTCCAGAGCCACGCACTGATGCCGTGGCTGACGGTCGCGGGCAACGTCGCGTTCGCTGTCGCCTCGCGCTGGCGCGGCTGGAACAAAGCAAAGGTGCGGGCGCACTGCCAGCGCTACATCGATCTCGTGAACCTCACCGGATCGGAGCGCAAGCGGCCGGCGGAACTCTCGGGCGGGATGAAGCAGAGGGTGGGCATCGCGCGAGCGCTCGCGATCGAGCCCCGCATGCTGCTGATGGACGAGCCGTTTTCCGCGCTCGACGCGCTGACGCGCGGCATGCTGCAGGAGGAGGCGCTCAGGATCTGCCGCGAAACGCGCCAGACCGTATTCATGATCACCCACGACGTTGATGAGGCGATCCTGCTTGCCGACAAGATCATGCTTATGACCAACGGCCCGTGCGCCAAGATCGCGGAGATCGTGGTGAACACGCTGCCGTGCGATCGCAACCGCCACGACCTGCATCGCCATCCGCATTACTACCGTATCCGTAACCACCTGATCGAGTTCCTGGTGGGCCGCTCGCGGGCTTTCGACGAGGAAGCCGCGGCGCGCGGCTACGATCCGCGTCACCCGCCGGTAGTGAAACCCGGGCTCGGCGAGGCGATGCCCGAAGTAAGCGGTGCCCACGCCGCACGGCCGCAGCCCGGCGCAAAATCCCTACGCGCGGTCGTCAACTGAAACTCAAAGGAGAGCACAGATGAAACGCAGCGATGCACCCGAAGCACTGCTCGCCGCAGCGAGCGCGGCAAAACCCCTGACGCGCGCGGATGTGACCGGGCTCGTCATCGTGAGCAAGATCAGAAAGGGGCTCACCTGGTCGAAGATCGCCAGGACCGTCGGCCAGAGCAAGGAATGGACGACCGCGGCGCTGCTCGGGCAGATGCAGATGACGCGCGAGCAGGCGCAGGCCGCAGGGCGGCTCCTCGATCTCCCGCAAGACGCGGTGCTGCTGCTGCAGCAGGCGCCGTACAAGGGAGCGCTGCCCACGGCGGTGCCGACGGACCCGCTGATCTACCGCTTCTACGAGCTCGTCAACGTCTACGGCACGACTTTCAAGGAGCTGATCCACGAAGAGTTCGGCG
>JACQGO010000044.1 GCA_016199485.1 Betaproteobacteria bacterium | reverse complement strand
GGGTATCGACATGGTGCACGTGCCGTACAAGGGCGGTGGTCAGGCTGTAATCGATCTTCTGGGCGGCCAGATACAAATGATGTTCAGCGGCTTCAGCTCCACGCTGCAACATATAAAAGCCGGAAAGCTGCGACCGCTTGCCGTAACCGGTGCAAGGCGTTCTCCAGTGCTGCCCGACATTCCGAACATCGCTGAATCCGGTTTTCCCGGTTTCGCGGCGACGGCGTGGCACGGCGTATTCGTGCCGGCTGGAACGCCAAGGGCGGTGGTCGACAAGCTTCACGGCGCAATCGTTCGCGCACTGACTGATCCGGATGCGAAAGAAAAGCTTACGGCGCTCGGCTTCGAGATCGTCGGCAGCTCGCCGGCAGAGTTTTCCGCCTTCATCAGTGCAGAGCTTAAACAATGGGGGCCGGTGGTCAAAGCTTCCGGCGCGACGGCAGACTAGCGGACCTGGTACGGTGCAAGTTCAGCGCCTGCCGGGCGCTTTCAAGCCCTTTCGTCTTGAACTTCCGACACCTTTTTCTCTTCCGGGTTTCTGGCGTAAAGGGTCGGTCAGTTTCCCGCATACTGGAGCCGGCAGGAAGGATGCGCAACCGGGCTTGAGCGGCAGCCGCTACCCTCCGGGTTTTTGCGTGGAAGGAGTAAGCCGTGGGTCGCAGGAGATTCGAGATGTTTCAAGCCGGTTTTCTGCGGTTCATGTCGAGCGCCGCCTTGCCGGTCGCGACATGCGCGTCGGCGATGTTTTTGGGCGTGGTCCCCTCCATGGCCCAGCAATCGGCGGCGCTCGCCGCCTATCCGGTCAAGTCCATCCGCATCATCGTCGCGTCCTCTCCGGGCACCGCAGACGACTTCTTTGCGCGCTCGCTCGGTGAGGAACTGGGCGCGTTCTACCGGCAGAGGGTCGTCATCGAAAACCGCTCGGGCGCGGGCGGGCTGATCGGCAACATCCTCGTATCAAGAGCGAATGCCGACGGATACACCCTGGGCATGGTCAGCGTCACGCGCATCATCACCGAGCTCGTGCGCGAGCAGCCGCCGTACCGCGCCCTGGCCGACATCGTCGGCGTCGCCCACGTCGCGTCCATCACCAACGTTCTGGCAGTAACGCCTTCGATCCCGGCACGCACGGCACCCGAGTTCGTCAGACACGCTCGCGCCCGCGTGGGCGAGTACAACTATGCTTCCCTCGGCATCGGGTCGGCCTCGCATCTCGCCGGCGAGGTATTCACGCGCGCGGTCGGCGTCGACGCGATGCATGTGCCGTTCAGAAATCTGTCCGACTCCTTCGTCGAGATGGTGCTCGGACGGGTGCATTACGCCGTTCTGACGCTGCCGGCGGTGCTGGGGCCGCTGCGCGAGGGACGCATGCGCGCGCTCGCCGTGATGACGCGGCAGCGTAGCCCCACGCTGCCGGCTGTGCCGGCGATCGCTGAAGTCGGCCTGCCCGAGGCGCAATTCGACAGTTGGTCGGGCATCGTCGCGCCCAAGGGCACGCCGCGGCGCATAGTCGAGCAGCTGCACGGCGACATCGTGCGCGGGCTGCGCAAGGCGGCGCTGCGCGACCTGTTCGTACGCCACGGTGCGGAGTCGACGCCCGAGAGCACGCCGGACGGCTTCATGCGGCTGATGCAGAGCGAGTATCTGCGCTACCAGGCGCTCATTCGCGAAAGGGGCATCAAGCCGGAATAAACGCGGTCAAGTCCGAGGATCAAGACCCGAGGCCGCCGTTTCTCAACCCGAACCAGTCCGGGACCGTTACAATTAACGTCGCAGCGCCGGCGGGCAGCCAATAACACGAGTCCGTCGCGCAGCGGCGGCAAGAGCGACCTTGCGGCATATCACGGGAGGAGAACGCATGCGCGCGAAAACGCGTGACGGCACCGGAACAGCAACCGGGCCAAAGCGGCTGAACTCCAGGCGGTGCCGGGAGCAGAGCGTGCTCAAGAAGCTGAGGGTGATCTTCAGTTCGGCGAAGAAGCACTTCCACGCGGTGGAGGAGCGCTGCGGCGTGAGCGGCGCGCAGTTGTGGGCGCTGATCGAGTTGCGGGACCATCCCGGGCTGCGGGTCTCCGATCTCGCCGCGTTGCTCTCGATTCACCTGTCGACGGCGAGCAACATGCTCGACAAGCTCGAGAAGCGCGGGCTCGTCCGCCGGCAGCGCACCAGCGAAGATCAGCGCGTGGTGCAGATCTTCCTCAGTCCGGCGGGAACAAGGGTCGTGGCCAAGGCGCCGCGGCCGGCGCGCGGCGTGGTGCCGGATGCCGTGAGCCACCTGCCGGACAAGACGCTCGCCGCGCTCAATCGCAACCTGAATACCCTGATGCGGAAACTCAAGATCAGGGACAAGCGCGCGGTAATGACGCCGCTTTCCGACATCTGAGGCGCGCTGCGAGAAACCCGGGCCGGCGCCCCGCTCGCGCCAAAAAAAAGCCCCATTTCTGGGGCAGATGCGCTCGCCGCTGCAAAGAGACTGTTGTCGCTGACCGGTCTATCGGGACGTTGCCTCACACCCGTGTTTCGCCGGCCTCTCCAGTCCTCCTCCTTCTCGGACCCCCATCGATGCGTTCTGCCGGTAGCGCGAAATAGTTTTGTGCAATATAATTTGACCGCAAACCAAAGTCAACGCTTTTTTCCCGCCCGCCCGCGCCGTACGAAATTCGTTTGAAAAATTAACCGCTTGGCTCACTAACCCTTGACGCAAATCACCTGCTTCAGCGTGTGCACCACGTCGACCAGATCGCTCTGGTTTTCCATCACCCGGTCGATGTCCTTGTAGGCCGCCGGAATCTCGTCGATCACGCCCTTATCCTTGCGGCAGATGACGCCCGCGGTCTGCGCTTCGAGGTCTCGCGGTGTGAACTGCTTCTCCGCCGCGGTGCGGCTCATGCGGCGGCCTGCGCCGTGCGCGCACGAGTCGAAGCTCTCGGCGCTCCCCTTGCCGCGCACGATGTAAGACTTTGCCCCCATGCTGCCGGGAATGATGCCGGGATCCCCGCCGCGGGCGCGGATCGCTCCCTTGCGCGTCACCCACACGTCGTGCCCGAAATGATGCTCGCGCTCGACGTAGTTGTGGTGGCAATTCACCACTTCGCTCGTGACCTCGAACAGCGGCAGGTGGCGCCGCATCGCGGCGAGCACGAGGTCGACCATCGCCTGGCGGTTGCGCGCGGCGTAGGCTTGCGCCCATCCCACCGCCTCGACGTAGTCGTCGAAATGCTCGGCGCCTTCCTCGAAGTAAGCGAGGTCGCGGTCAGGCAGGTGGATCGAATGGCGCTCCATGTCGCGCCGCGCGAGCTCGATGAAGTAGGTCCCGATCGCGTTGCCAATGCCGCGGCTGCCCGAGTGCAGCATCACCCACACGTGGTTCGCCTCGTCGAGGCACACCTCGATGAAATGGTTGCCGCCGCCGAGTGTCCCCATCTGGCATACCCAGTTTTGCGTGCGCGGAAAGCGCTTCTCGAGCTGGGGATGCCGGTCGAGGATTTTCTTCAGCGCGCGCCCGAACGGCCTGGCCGCGTCGGTGAGGGCGCGCGCCTCCTTGTGCTGGTCGCGCCCGACCGGCACGTCCCGCGAGATCTGGTCGAACACGCGCTTGAGCCTTGCCTCGTCGAAGTCGTTGCCGGAAAGCGAAGTGCGTGTGGCGATCATGCCGCAGTTATGAACGAATACTCCAGCCGAAAGCGCGAAATTCCCGTAACCCAGCACGGTAAGACAATAGACATCCTCGTGCCGAACCAGAAACTCAACACGCTTAACCCTATGGTTACAGCCGTGCGCATGCCGCTTATGCGCGTGATGAATTACGGTTTTCTGTCCTGAGAACGCCGGTATCGGTCCAAGTGCTCCGCTGCGCGCGAGCGCCCAATGGAAGCGCTGATACCCGTGGGTGTTCAGTTGCAGAACCTCGGTATAGCCTTCCGCGTTGGTCCGCCGATACAAAGGCATCAACGACACGCCGGCGTGTAGTTGGCGGGCCTCGCACCAGGAACCGTCCCTGAGCATGAACAAATGATCAGGCGTGCAGCAGACGCGTTCCTTGTTGTCGAGTTCCACCATCATCAGCGAAGCGCTCCTCCGCGTAAGGCGTGCGGTTGCCTTGGCACCAGTAATGCGATGATTCCTGCCAATGACGAAAACCCAATGTGCGCCGCCGCGTTCGGCCAGTTCCTTCAGGGTCGCCTCGGTGCCGTCCAGAAGGGGCACTTTGGTGTCACCTGTGAAACATCCGATGTCCACCCCAACCGCCGCCGGAATGATGGCGCGGTGCGTGGCGATCACGGAGCCCACGGTCGCGCCGATGCCGGTGTGCACGTCGGGCATCGCCGCAACGTGGTGGTGAATGATCGGGAGCTGCGAGAGGTTGACGAGCTGCTGGCGCGCGCTGGCCTCGATGTCGTCGGTATAGACCTTCACCGGCACGCGGCCTCCGGTGATGACTTGTTTGACCGGCATAAAAACGGTGACCGTCCCGGAGCGTTACAGTTCCCGCTACCGCTCACCGGTCACCGTTTTTATATGGTCAGGGTGGTGAGATTCGAACTCACGACCTCGTGCGCCCAAGGCACGTTCCGCATGGACCCGCATGCCATTGATACTCTACCAGTAGTACCAGGCGGTTGGAAAATTTTTAGGGTACGAGAAACACCAAAACTCTAGAGGGAAAGGGCGCGAATTTTCCAACTCGGCGGGGTCTTGCGGTTAGGCGCGGAGTGGCTTAATGTGGAACGATGCGCACGCTGATTATCATCCTCATTGCTGTGGTCATCGGTGGCTACTACCTCATTTCTGGTAAGCGCAGCGTCCCGGCGAACCCGCAGCGCAACGTGGCGATCGACAATGCCGAGCGCGTGAAGCGCGGCCCCTACATCGAACGGTCGAAGGAAATCAGCGAGACCGAGACCGTGAGGATCCTGGTAGTGCCGCACCCGTGGGGCTCGTTTTTCGACACCACCTGCGTCATCTACACCCACCGGGAATTCAAAGCAGCGACAATGCAATGCCCCAAGACCGACACTCTGCCGCCCAAGGACGACTTCACTCCCCTGCCATAGTCGGCGCGCGCAGCTTCGGGTGAACCTCGGACTCGCGGATATACTGCTGCAGCTTTTCCTGCCGGCGCTTGATCTCGGCGAAATATTCGGTCACGAGCTCGCGCCGCCGCTCGGCAGTCAGGCCCTGATCCTCGAGTTGGCGTTTCAAGCGGGTGCGGACCTTTTCCAGCTCGAAAGTCATGTGTTGCAGGTTCTGCGCCCGGGTACTGTCGGGGTCGAGGGCGTAGAGGTTCACGCCAACGGTCCCGAGAATGGCCTGCTCCACGGTCGCGCGTGGGGAGCCGAATTTGTCGGTCGTGCCGGTCACCGCCTGCGTCAGCTTCCCACCGTAGGCCTTGTCGAGCAGCCCCATCGGGGACAGGAAGCCCCGGCTGCTCACGATCGGCGGCATCGCCATGTCCCACACATAGTTGACGAGCGCCGCGATCTGACGCGCCGGCGGGTCTCCTGCCTGGACGATATCGCGCTGCGTGAAGGGGTCCTTGCCGGTCTTCATCGCCACGATGATATCGGTGATCGGCCCGGAGAAGATGCCGAGGGTCTTGAGCGCCTCCATGAATTCTCCCTTGGCAAGCGCGCCTCCGGCTTCCGTCCACATGCTCCACGGGAAGAAGTAGCCGAGATCCACTACTTGCACCCGGCCGAGTTCGTCCTTGTAGGGCAGCACTGCGGCGAAACCGCGCTTCTGCAACCACTCTGGCAATGCCTTTTTCAACTTGTCGATATCGTCGTCGTCGACGCCGAACGCGGCGGCCGCGGCGTACATGAGGCCGTAATAGAGCGCGACCCACGGCAAGAATCGCTGCGGGTGCAACACGGCGATCTCAAGGAGCCGCGGCAGCACCTTATAATGGAAGGTGATGAACGGCATGCCGATAGGCGCACTGCGCGCGTAGCGCACGCTCTTCGGCACGAGTGAATAATCGAAGAGCCACTTCTGCGCTTCGATCGCCGCCTGCCAGTCGGGCATGCCCTGGCGCTCCATCGCGTCTATGATTTTCATGGTCTTGCCGAGCGCTTCCATCATCTGGTAGGCGTCACCAGCAACGTCGAGCACGATCGCTGCGGCGTGGCGGATCCTACCCAACGGGTTCAAGCCTTGGCGCTTCTCCAGATCAAGTAGGCCACGCTTGAGACGATAGAGTTCCTGGGCATTGAAGGTGGACTCTGTGACCCCGTATTTCTTGGCCGTCTGCCAGTATTGCCCGTTGTTGGCGATCTGGCTGACGGCCCGCACAAGCAGCCCCGGCATGCGATGCAGCGGCACTCCGGAGAGCTGCAGGAGTATCATGTTCGAGACGAAGTTCCTGACCTGCGCCGGGGGGTTCAAACTCACCTTGCTCGCCTTCCAGAGTTGCGTCAGCGTGGTCCCGACGCCACCGTAGCCGAGAAGGTTCTGGAACCAGCCCGGCTCGGTCGGCAGGAAGTCATAGGCCCCCATCAGGTCATCGTAGATCTCCTGCCTCACGTAGAGGCCCCGCAGGCGCCCGTAGCGCGGTTTGTCGGGGATCTGGCGGTAGTCCTCGAAGTCGGTGCCCATCTCGCCCAACGCCTCGTTTGCCGTGGCGTCCATTCTCTCGGCAAATTCCCGGGCCCGGGCCGCGTCGGCTGCCGGCTGGTGGTGCGC
>JACQGO010000337.1 GCA_016199485.1 Betaproteobacteria bacterium | reverse complement strand
GTGCTGGTGCTCGGCCTGATCGTGCTGACCATCGCCGCCGCGCGCACGCTCGAGTTGTCGGTGGTGCTGGCCCTTCTTGCTTTCGGGGTGCTGTCGAAGAACCTCGACGGGCGCCACGACCTCATGCCGTTCGACGTCGGGCTGGCGGGACAGCTGTTCGTGGTGGTGCTGTTCGTGGTGAGCGGCGCGAGCCTGAAGACCGGCGACCTGATGGTCGGCGGGACAATCGCGGCCGCGTTCATCCTGGCGCGTTTCGTCGGCAAGTCGGTCGGGGTGCTCGCGCTCACCTATTTGAGCGGGGCGCGGCGCGGCGCGGCAGGCCTGTTATGCCTCGCGCTGACGCCCATGTCCGGGCTCGCGATTTCGATGGTGCACGGCACATCCGAGCTCTATCCCGAGTTCGGCGCGAGGCTTGCCGCGATCGTGCTGTCCGCCGTGCTGGTCATGGAAATCGTCGGTCCGATCGCGGTGCAGTTCGCGCTGCGCCGCGCGGGCGAGGCGAATGAGGCGAACTAGGTGGGCGGCGGCGACGAAATGGAGTTCAGGCCGTCCCGGCAACTCACCATGGGCGTCGAGCTCGAGTTGCAGATCCTCAACTCGCGCGATTTCAATCTCGCCCGCGATGCGGCCGACCTGATAGGACTGCTCGGAAAGTCGGAGCATCCCGGCGAGGTCAAGCCCGAGATCACGGAGAGCATGATCGAGCTGAATTCCTCGATCCATGCCGCCCACGAGCCGCTGGAGACGGAACTGGTCCGTATCCGGGACGCCATCGCGCAGGCGGCCGACCGGTTGAACCTGCGGATCGCCGGGGGAGGATCCCATCCGTTTCACCAGTGGAGCGACCGGCGCATCTATCCGACGGAACGCTTCCAGCATATCCTCGATCTCTACGGCTACCTCGCCAAGCAGTTCACCATTTTTGGCCAGCACGTGCATCTGGGCTGTCCGGGCGGGGACGAGGCGGTTTACCTCACCCACATGCTGGCGCGGTATGTTCCGCATTTCATCGCGCTGTCGGCTTCCTCGCCGTACCAGCAGGGAGAGGATACTTCGTACCAGTCCTCGCGCCTGAATACCGTCAGCGCTTTTCCCCTGTCGGGACACATGCCGTTCGTGCGCTCGTGGAAGGAGTTCGTCGATTATTTCGGCAGGATGCGCGGCTGCGGCATCGTCGAGAGCATGAAGGACTTCTATTGGGACGTCCGGCCCAAGCCGGAGTACGGCACGGTGGAGATCCGTGTCTTCGATACGCCGCTCACCGTGGAGCGCGCCGCCGCGCTGGCCGCGTACGCGCAGGCGCTTGCCCGCCACCTGCTGGCCGACCGGCCGCGCGCGCCTTCGCGGGAGGTCTACCTGCTCTACAACTACAACCGCTTCCAGGCCTGTCGCTACGGGCTGGATGCGACCTTCATCGACGCCTATACGCAACAGCACGAGCCGCTGCAGCAGGACATCCTCGACACGCTGAAACTCATCGCGTCGCACGCCGCCGAGCTCGGCGCCGCGGCGGCGCTCGAGCGGCTCGCGGCGGACGTCGCCGCACGCCGCACCGACGCCGCGTGGCTGCGGGAGACCTGCCGCCAGCGCGGCTCGCTGAACGATGTCGCGCGGATGCAGGCAGAATTGTGGATGGGGAACGCCCTGGTCGCCGGGTAGAAGCCATCTCAAGAATCACTCAAAACCGATTCAACCCAAGGAGGCTGAAGCCACAGAGAGCACAGAGAACACAGAGAGAACCGGGAAAATCCTGTATTGCGCCTGCCTGCCTCACCCTTCACAGGTTGATGGTTGAAGTCTGTGACCTCTGTGTGCTCTGTGGCTGAAGTTTTCAGGTTTTTGAGACCGGTTCCGGCAGCAACCGGGCGAGGTCCTGATGGTCGAAACATTATCGATGCACGACGAAGGAGGCAACGATGAGGACGTTGATCGGGATAGTGGCGATGGTGCTGTCAGTGACGGCTGCGGGCGCGGCGGCGCCCGGCGCGGATCCCGCGCCGAAGAAGCGCGACGGAATCACCTACGTCTCGGGCGGCGTGGGCCTGGAGTCGCGCGCCGCGATGGAGGCGATGGCGAAAGACTACAACGTGAAGCTCGTGTTTGCGCTGGAGTCCGGGGAGTACGTCGCAGGCGTCAGGGTCGACATTCGCGGCGCTTCCGGCGCGAAGCTCCTGGAGGACGTCGCGGACGGCCCGTGGTTCATGGCGCGTCTGCCCGCCGGCGAGTATACGATCGGCGCCACGTATGCCGGCAAGACGCAGAGCCGGAAAGCGAGCGTCAAGGCGACGGGTCGGCAAGCGCTGCATTTCCGCTGGCCGAAGTAGAATGCAACGACGCGCATCGGCGCGGCGCATATATCTTGCGCCGCGGCCCCGCAACGTGTTCTACTGGCGAGTGTCAATAATCACCGATCCTCGCTCGGGCGGCGACACGTGGCGACGCTTACCTTCTCGTGCGGCAGGCAGATGCACCGGCGGCTAACCGCAGGTTTGCTGCGCTGCATCGTGTTGCTGGTCGCCGCATTCGCGGTTCCCGCGTGGGGGAGCGAGCCGGCGACGGCGCAGACTGTGGTGCTTACCATTGAAGGCGCGGTCAGTCCGGCGACCGCCGATTACGCGGTGCGCGGCATGAGGCGCGCCGCGGAGCAGAAAGCGGGTCTCGTCGTGCTGCAGCTCGACACCCCGGGCGGCCTCGACACCTCGATGCGCAGGATCATCAAGGAAATTCTCGGCTCGCCGGTTCCGGTGGTCGTATTCGTGGCGCCGCGCGGGGCACGCGCGGCGAGCGCCGGCACGTTCATCCTCTACGCGAGCCACGTTGCTGCGATGGCACCGGCGACCAACCTCGGGGCGGCGACGCCGGTGCCGGTGGGCATCATGCCGGGGAGCGAGCCGGGCAAGGCGCCGGAAAAGCGCGAAGGCGACGGCGGGGCGAAGAAGAAGGACGGGGGCGCGCAGGATGGGGACAAGGATGCTTCGACGGGCAAGGATGCGATGACGCGCAAGCATATGCACGACGCCTCCGCCTACATCCGCGGGCTGGCGCAGTTGCGCGGTCGTAACGAGCAGTGGGCGGAACAGGCGGTGCGCGAGGCGGTGAGCCTCTCCGCGGAGGAGGCGCTCAAGCTCAAGGTCATCGATCTCGTCGCCGAAGACGTGAACGGGCTCCTGAAGCAGCTCCACGGCAGGAAGGTCAACGTGCTGGGGGCCGAGCGCACGCTCGATACCAGGGACGCCGTCGTCGAGGCGCTCGAACCCGACTGGCGCAGCCGGCTGCTCGCGGTGATCGCCGATCCGGGCATCGCGCTGATCCTGATGATGCTCGGCATCTATGGCCTGCTCTACGAGTTCCTCAATCCGGGGTTCGTGCTGCCGGGCGTGGTGGGCGCGATCTCGCTGCTGCTCGCGCTGTTCGCGTTCCAGTTGCTGCCGATCAACTATGCCGGGCTCGCGCTGATCCTGCTCGGCGTCGCATTCGTCGTGGCCGAGGCGTTCCTGCCGAGCTTCGGGGTGCTTGGCATCGGCGGCGTGGTCGCGCTGGTGATCGGCTCGGTGATCCTGATCGATCCCGAGGCCGCGGCCGGCTACGCGGTACCGCTGCCGCTCGTCGCTGCGCTGGCCGCGACGAGCGCGACGGTGGTCTTTCTCATCGTGACGCTCGCGCTCAAGGCAAGGAAGCGACCGGTGGTGAGCGGCAGCGAGGAGCTCGTCGGGGCGGCGGGCGAAGTGCTGGAGGATTTCGAGAAAGAAGGCTGGGTGCGGGTGCACGGCGAGAACTGGCACGGTGCGAGCGGTGCGCCGCTGCGCCGCGGCGAGAAAATCCGGGTCACGCGCATCGACGGGCTGCGTCTGAGCGTCGAACCCGATGCCGGACAACAACGGGAAGGAGGCAAGTCATGATCTGGGACATAGGAGCCGGCGGTATCCTGGCGTTGATCGCGATTATCGTGTTCGCGTCGCTGCGCGTGCTGCGCGAGTACGAGCGCGGCGTGGTGTTCATGCTGGGCCGCTTCTGGAAAGTGAAGGGGCCGGGGTTGATCGTCATCATCCCCGGCATCCAGCAGATGGTACGCATCGATCTGCGCATTCTGGTGCTGGATGTGCCGCCACAGGACGTGGTCTCGCGCGACAACGTGTCGGTGAAGGTAAACGCGGTGCTGTATTTCCGCGTGATCGATCCGCAGAAAGCGGTGATCCAGGTGGCGAATTATCTTGAGGCCACCAATCAGCTCGCCCAGACCACGCTGCGCGCCGTGCTAGGCAAGCACGAGCTCGACGAAATGCTCGCCGAGCGCGACAAGCTCAACCTCGACATCCAGAAAATCCTCGATACCCAGACCGACGCCTGGGGCATCAAGGTGTCGGCCGTCGAGATCAAGCACGTCGACATCGACGAAACGATGGTGCGCGCGATCGCCCGCCAGGCCGAAGCGGAGCGCGAGCGGCGCGCCAAGGTGATCCACGCGGAAGGCGAGCTGCAGGCGGCGCAAAAGTTGCTGGATGCGGCGCGGACGCTGGCGCAGCAGCCCCAGGCGCTGCAGCTGCGCTATCTCGAGACGCTCACCGTGATTGCGGCGGACAAGAATTCCACCATCGTCTTCCCGCTGCCGATGGATGTGATCACGCCGTTCGTGGAGTTCATCCAGAAGCGCCAGACGTCCGCCTGATCCCGAATCGCGGAAGTCGATGGCGCCGCGCTACAGCCTTTGAACCGCGGGCGCGTCGGGCTATACTCCTCGCGGTGATCCGAGTACCACGCCTCATGCCCCGACTTTCCGATGCCGCGGCGCTGCCGCCGCTGATGCCCACGCGCCGGATGCTGGGCATCGCGGCGCTGTTCGTCGCCGCGTACGTGTATCTCGACTGGGTCAGTTACATCTACCCGATCGTTCCGTTTGCGATCACGCCGTGGAACCCTCCCGCGGGCCTGGGCCTCGCGCTGCTCCTCGTATTCGGACTGCGCATGTGGCCGGCG
>JACQGO010000038.1 GCA_016199485.1 Betaproteobacteria bacterium | reverse complement strand
GGCAGCTGGCGGCGCGGGTCCAGCCGGTATCGCTCGTCGTCCACACGATATCGCCTGGTCCCAGGCCGAGTTGGCGCCACGGCTGCCGGCAACGCACGTACACTCCGCGCGCCGCATGCAGCACCGCCTTCGGGTCCCCCGCTGAACCGGACGTAAAGTACATCAGCGCCGGCGCGTCCGCCGGCATCGCCGCTCCGGGCGGCGCATTTCCGCCTGCGGCCGTTGCTCGATCGAAGTCAAGCCAGCCCGGCGCGCCGCCGACGGCAAGCTTCAGCTGCAGGTCGCTCTCGACGGCCGAGAATTTGTCGACGCATGCGCGGCTGGTGATCGCGCCGCGCGCTCCGCTGCACCGCGCGCGGTAGGCGACCTCGGCGGCGGTCAACTGGCTGACGCACGGCACCGGTATTAATCCGAGGCGCATGCAGGCGACCATCGCGACGTGCCACGCGGGAATCCGCGGCAACAGGACCAAGACGCGCTCGCCCTGCGCGAGGCCGCATCCGGCGAGCGCCGCGGTGAGCCTCCTTACGGCGGACGCGATATCCCCGTAGGTCCAGTACTGCGCCTGTCCGTTCGCACCCACCGCGATCAGCGCGCGCGCCCCCGGCGCTTCACGTGCCCGTGCCTCCACCACGTCGAGCGCGAAGTTGAAACTCGCGGGCGGCCGCGTTGCGTCGCCGGTATCGCTCATCGTGCTTGCGTCGCGCGTCGGTGAATGGTAACGTTGTTTGCCGTTCCATTATACGGGACAGAAATTCTCCAGGCAAAAGCACGCGATCAACCGGGATCACGAGAAGCGGTCTCAAGAACTCCTTTTGAAACCGCGGATACACGCAGATAAACACAGATCATTTAGACCTGAAACCGTCGTTAACAGGGAATTTTGTCCGCGTTCATCTGCGGTTAATGCTTGTTCCTGATTTTTGAGATGCGTTCGAAACCGCGCAAGCGTTTGACGGCACGCCGGCAGGAGCCGGGGACCTCGGTCGCGAAGGCGCTCGCCGTGTTGCGCGCCTTCATCGACGGCCAGGACCAATGGGGCGTTCGCGAGCTCGCCGCCAGGATCGACCAGCCGCCGAGCACCGCGCACCGCCTGCTGTCACGGCTGCGGCTCGAGGGATTCCTGGATTACGACGAAACACGGCAGAAGTATCGCATCGGATTCGAGTTTTTCCGTCTCGCCGCGGCGGTGAGCGAGCGCCACGGGTTCAAGCAGGTGGCGCTGCCGATCATGCGCGAGCTTACCGAGCGCAGCGGGGAGAGTGCGTGGCTTGCGCTCCATGATGCCCGGCGCTTCCGGGTGGCTTACGTCGCCGAGCAGCCGTCGCAGCATCCACTGCGCTACGCGGCGCCTCTCGGTCGCGAGGAAACCCTGTTCGACAGCGCCTGCGGGCTGGCGGTGCTCGCCGCGCTGCCCGACGATGAACGCCCCGCGGCGCTCGCCGGATTGCGCGGCCGCGTGCCGGCGGATCTCGACCGGCGCCTGCGCGAAATACGCGCCGCCGGCTACGCGACGTCCCGCGCAAGCGAAGCAGAAGCCGCGATGATGATCGCGGTCGTGGTGCGGGACGTGCGGCATCATCCGATCGGCTGCCTCGCCGTGGTCGTGCCGGCGCACCGGTTCGGCTCGGGCCGCGAACTGGTGCTGGGCGAGCTCGTGCGCGACTACGCAACGCGGCTCTCCCGCCGGCTGGGCGCAAGGCTGCTCGGTGGCGCGAGCGCCGGCACCTGGCACGACGCGGTCGCCCTGATCAGCGAGCTGCTGCACCGCGAGGCGCCCGGGTTGATGGTCACGCCCGCGCTCGGCGGCGGCGGGCACAATCTCGAAGACCTCGACCAGGGCCTCGGAACAACCTACGCCCTGACGACGGCGGCGAGCCTTTACCAGGCGTTTCACGGCCGCAAGCCGTTCGCCCGCCGTCACGACAGGTTGCGGGCGGTGATGAATCTCTCGGAGCTGCAGCTGCTCGTCATCTCGCGGCGGGGTATCGCAGTCGACGGCATGCGCGATCTCGCCGGTCTCAGGGTATCGCCGGGCGAGCAGGGCTTTTCCGCGGCGCAGGTTTTCGAGGAACTGCTGCAACTCGCGCGGGTTCCGCACCAGCGCACCGGACGCAAGCGGGGCGCCGTTGTCTATCTCGACTACCCCGAGGCGAAACGGCGGTTCGAGGCCGGCACGCTGGATGTGCTGATCTGGCTGACGGGCGTCTCGAACAGGCTGGTGCAGGAGATTCACGCGTCGACGCCGTCGCGACTGCGACCGCTCGCGGAGCCCTTGCTGAGGCGCCTGGCCGCCGCGAATCCCGGATACCGCCTCGGGTCGATTGCCGCTTCTGCTTTCCCGCGCTGGCTCAAGGCCGACGCCCGGACGTTAACCGTGCCGACGGTGTTGGCGTGCACGGCCGGCTGTCCCGAATCGGAAGTCTACGAGGTGGCGCGCACGGTGTTCGAGCACCGCGCCGAGCTCGCCCTGATGTCGTCGGTCTACAGCCGCATCGACGCGCGCTTCGCGGTGGCCGATCTGACCGCGCCTCTTCATCCCGGCGCAGCGCGTTATTTCCACGAGACCGGAGCCGAACCCGGGTACGCGGTCACGCCGCCAGTCCGTGAAGGCCGGATATGAACGCGAGCGCTGACAAGTACGACGTGATCATCGTCGGCGGAGGAAACGCCGCGATGTGCGCCGCGCTTTCCGCGCACGAGCAGGGCGCGAGAGTGCTGGTGCTCGAGCGCGCCCCCGAATCCGAGCGCGGCGGCAACAGCGCCTATACCGACGGGGCGATGCGGTTCGTGTATGACGCGCCGGATGACGTCATCGCGTCGACGGCAAGTCGAAGTTCTCCGGCGGCGCGACGATCGTGGTCCGGGGCGGCGGCCCGGGGCTCATCGA
Organism: Betaproteobacteria bacterium; assembly: GCA_016199485.1. Lineage (GTDB taxonomy): Bacteria > Pseudomonadota > Gammaproteobacteria > Burkholderiales > SG8-41 > JACQGO01. The sequence goes on along the minus strand of JACQGO010000038.1, from coordinate 3,939 downwards.
GGCGCTTTACAACGCCGCCGGAAAGAGAGGGATCGATGTTCTCTGCGATGCCTGGGTGCGGGACCTGATGTGCTGCGACGGCGCCGTCTCCGGCGTGACGGCCAGAGTGCAGGGAACCACCCGCGCGATCGCCGCGGGGGCGGTGGTTCTCGCGTGCGGCGGGTTTGAGGCAAACACGGAATGGCGCACCCGGTACCTGGGGCGCGGCTGGGATCTCGCAAAAGTCCGCGGCACGAAATTCAACACCGGCGACGGGCTCGCGATGGCGCTGCGCATCGGGGCGCAACCCTGCGGCCACTGGTCCGGCTGCCACGCGGTGGGTTGGGAGCGATACGCGACGGATTTCGGCGATCTCGCGCTCACCCCCGGTTTTCAGCGCCACAGCTATCCGTTCGGGATCATGGTGAACGCGGACGGGAAGCGGTTTGTCGACGAAGGCGCGGACTTCAGGAACTTCACTTATGCGAAATACGGCCACGTCGTGCTCGAGCAGCCGGGACAGTTCGCCTGGCAGATTTACGATTCCAAAGTGCTCCCCCTGTTGCGCGACGAATACCGGACCAGGCGCGTCACCAAGGTGAAAGCCGATTCCATCGAGGAGCTCGCGGACAAGCTGGAGGACGTGGACAGGGAGCAACTGCTCCGGACCATCCGGGAGTTCAACGAGGCGGTGAGAACCGAGGTCCCCTTCAACCCGGCCGTCAAGGACGGGCGCCGCGCCGCGGAGCTTGCGATCCCGAAATCGAACTGGGCGAACGCGATCGATGCGCCGCCGTTCGAGGCGTACGCGGTGACCTGCGGCGTGACATTTACGTTTGGCGGTCTTCGCATCACGAACGAGGGCCAGGTCGTGAACACCAATCACGAGCCCATCCCGGGGCTCTTTGCAGCGGGGGAAATGGTGGGCGGCCTGTTCTATTTCAACTGTCCCGCCGCGACCGGGCTCACCAGCGGCGCGGTGTTCGGGCGCCTCGCCGGTCGCAGCGCCGCGAGCTTCGCGAAAGCAAGGAGGGCGGTGACGTGACACCGCCCGCAGCCCGCGCTGCCGGTGCCGGCTGATCCTGACGGCGATCACCGCCGTCCGGGATCAGGTGATCCGCCTGTTGCCTGCCCTCTAACATGCCCCTAAAATGCATGCTTCCGAGTTTTCCGCGGGTGTCATTCCCGCGGAAGCGGGAATCCATAGGGCGCTTGTTCAGCGGGTCCATTGCAAAGGGTCTGCCGAACCGAATTCCGATAACGTTCACTGCGGGGAATGCCAACGTGGAACGCCTTGTCAAACGCCGTCTGGATTCCTGCCCCCGATTACGTCATTCGAGGGCAGAGTTTGCACGGGAATGACAGCCCGCATTGAGGTTACTGGTTTGGTGCTGATAGGCAAGCCCAACAGAAATGATACCCACGGAAAACCCGGAAGAGCCCTCACCTGCGCGGCATTGGGCGGTCGCTGCGCCGCGCAGACTTCGGCCTTGTTCCAGATCAAGACGCCATTCGATGAGAGGGACATTTGCTAAATTTTTTCTCCGAGAAAGGTAGACGTCATGGCTTTGGTCCACATCACAGCGCTTTCCCCGATTCCGGTCTATCTCGATGAAGCAATCACAGCGGGCAACATGGCTCCGCGCCCGGGCACCCTCGACGGCAAGATCGTCGGGCTGCTGCCCAACTGGCGCCCCTCCGCCGTACACATCTTGAGAGCAATAGGCACGCTGCTCGAGGAGCGGTTCCGCCTCAAGGCAGTGGTCATGGAACAGCCCGTGCCCGAAGTGCCGCTGCGTGCCGGCAAATTGATCGATACGATGCGCGAAAAGCTCGACGACTTCGCGAAGCGCGTCGACGTGGCGATAACATCCACGGGTGACTGAGGGGCGTGCACGACGTGGTGTAGCCACGTCACACCCGCCCTGGAACAACGCGGCATCCCGACCGTGATGATTACCACGGATACGTTTTCGAAATTCGCGCGCCGCATGGCGTCCACACGGGATTTTCCTTACATCACGATTGCCGAAACGCCGAATCCCATCCGACAGCTCGAACCGGACGCGTTGCGGGCACGCGCCGAAGCGATGATCTCCACCGTCGTCGATGGCCTGACGTTGCCGCCCGCCGAGATCGAACGGCGATTGAAAGACATCGCCAGACAACAGATTCACCCGCAGGGCGTGGTACGCTCCGCAGTACCGGTGTAAGGGAGTTGTCCATGACGCAAAGCCCACTGCAATTCGAAGGCGATTCGGCCGCGCAAGTGGTGACGCGCTACTACGAGCACGCCTACGATCAAGGCTGGACCGACGGGCTGCCGGTGATCCCCGCCACTCCCGAGAGCGTTCAGCGCTTCGTGGCCGCCTCGGGCCGTGCCGGTGACGATCTGATCGGCATTCTGCCGCCGCGCAAGGGCCGGGCAACCGTCGAAGTGATCGCCGTCAACGCCGTGATGGCCGGCTGCCGCGCCGAATACATGCCGGTGATCATCGCCGCGATCGAGGGGCTGGTCGATCCAAGCTATCCGCTGGAGTTCATGCAGGTCACGACCAATCCCATGGCGCCTTTCCTGCTGGTCAACGGCCCGATACGCAAGAAACTCGACATCAACTTCGGTACCGGCTGTCTCGGCCCCGGCTGGCGCGCCAACGCCACCATCGGCCGCGCGATCCGGCTGACGCTGATCAACGTCGGCGGCGCGTTGCCGGGCGTGTATTCCAAGGTCAGCTTCGGCTCGCCGCTGCGGTATTCCTATATGTGCGGCGAAAACGAGGAAGAAAACCCGTGGACGCCGTTCCATGTCGATCGCGGCTTCAAGCGCGACGACAGCACTGTTACCGTCTTCAAGGCCTCCAACTTCTGCAACATTTCCGGCGGCGAGGGCGTGGGGCCTGACGAGATCCTGCGCCAGATTGCGACCAACATGCCTCCGATGTATGCAGGCGGTGATGGTGCGCTGTTGCTGCTCGGTGTCAACCACGCCCGATCGCTGTACGAGGCGGGACTTACCAAGCGCGACGTCCAGCAGCGACTATGGGAGCTGGCGCGCCTGCCGAGGTCACATTTCGCGGAATCGTTCGCTTCTACGGAAATCGCGGCTGGACGCGGCGATTTAAGTACGGTGTGGCGCGCCCGCACCCCGGACGAGATTTATGTCGCCGTCGCCGGTGGTGCGGGGCCGCAGGATGTCTACATCGGCGCGGGGATGCCGCAGACGCGGCTGATTCGACCTGTTGCTTGAGACCACGCTCACGCTAACGTAAATAGGACCGGGCTCTGCGGGCATTCCGCGCGAGCAAATTGCGGCGAGCGTATCCAACGCGAGACCGGCGCGACGAGGCTGCTGGCGGCGCGCCACCTGCCTGCGGAAATGCGAGGAGGAGATTATGTCGCGTACTTTATCCCTCTTGTTCGCGCTGATTGCGCTGGGCTGCTCGGCGCTTGGCTTTGCGGCGCAGAATTACCCCGACAAGCCGATCCGCTTTATCGTGCCGTTTGCGCCGGGGGGTACCAATGACATCATCGCCCGCCTCGTCGCGGCCAAGTTGCACGAGGCACTCGGGCAGCCGGTGGTTGTGGACAACCGTGGCGGTGCGGGCGGCGTGATCGGCACCGAGCTGGCCGCAAGGTCGTCGCCCGACGGCTACACGCTGCTCATGGCCAATCTGAATCTGGCTACGAACCCGGTGCTCGTGAAGAAGCTGCCTTACGACACGCTCAAGGACTTGAGCGGCGTGTCGCTCCTTGCCACGTCGCCGACGGTGCTGGCGACGTCACCTTCGCTACCCTTCAAGTCCGTGCGTGAGCTGATCGCCCATGCGCGGGCAAACCCGTGAAAACTGACCTACGGCAGCTCCGGCATGGGCACCACCACGCATATCCCGATGGAACTGCTGATCTCCATGACGGGAATCAGAATGGTGCCGGTGCACTACAAGGGCGGCGGCCCGATGC
>JACQGO010000335.1 GCA_016199485.1 Betaproteobacteria bacterium | reverse complement strand
GTCGACGAAGTGCCGGTGATTGCCCGCATCGACACCGCGGAAGAGATCGATTATTACCGGCACGGCGGGATACTGCCGCACGTCTACCGCGAGCTCGTGGGGCGAGGCTAGAACCCATCTCAAAAATGAGGAACAAGCATTAACCGCAGATGAACGCCGATAAACGCGGATAAACGCGGATAAGATCCCCTGCTGACGGCGGTTTCGAGCTTCGATTATCTGTGTTTATCCGCGTGTATCTGCGGTTTCAAACGGGTTTTTGAGACCGCTTCCAAGCAGGTCTTGACTGTTCGCCGGGGATTGCGCGCGGGCGCTCCGGCTTCATCGCATGCCGGGCTCGAACAGCGCGAGCGCCGCCAGCATTCCGAATTGCGCCACCCAGTGCCCTACGGCGTAATAGTCGCCGTCCCAGTGCGCCCGGTTGGAATACGACGTGGTGAAGTGCCGCGCGTAGCTTGCCGCAAAATCGGGATCGCCGGTCTTCCTGAACAGCGCCCACAGGCCCCAGCTTCTGGAGAAGTTCATCCCGAAGTGATGTGCGCCCACCGGCGAACGCACCGGCGCGAGCGCCAGGAGCGGACCTTTCCATCCCGCGAACCAGCGCTCGAACTCGGTGTCGGGCAGGACTTTCGCGACGAGCCACGCCCAGTTCGTGCACACCGCCATGAAGCCCGATCTCTCGGCCGCGGGATCGCAGGCGTTGCGCGCGGCGATGAAGCGCTCCCTCACGAGCGCGGTGGCCTCCCGGCGGATGTCGTTCTTGCCGCTCGACTCCGCGAACTCGAGGAGGCTGACGAGCGCCCAGCTCGCGTTGTCATAGTCGAAGCTGAAGGGTACCGGCGCATGCTGCCGGTAGTGATCGAGCAGCGAGCGCGCGACGTGGTCGGCCATGTCGTCGAGCAGCCCGTCGCCGAAAGTCCTGCCGCGTTCCACCGCGAGGCGCAGGAACCACGCCCGCCCGTACGGCATCTCGAAGGCCGGGTGCTCCCTCAAGTAGGCGAATTCCGCCCTCACCGCATCCGGAGTGAGGATCGCGTCGAGGACGGGAACGTACCGTTTGTCTCCGGTGACGCGGGTGTACGCGGTGAGCGCCCATGCCGCGTGCGCCGCCGAGTGCCAGTCGATGCAGCCGTGGAACGCCGGGTGCGTGGTGTCCCGGCGGACGATGCACCGCGCGATCGGCTGCGACAGATCGCGGACGATCCCGTTTCTGCTGTTGACGAGCCTCAGCAGTTCGGGCGGCAATTGCGCCGCGGCGGCGGCGCACGCAACGCCGAGCGAGACCGCGGCGCAGGTGAACAGCGTCCGGCCGCATTTGCGGCGATCGGGAGCGAAGCGCATTTGCGGCTGGCGGGGATCAGCGCCGCGCCGCGCGAAACTGGCCGGACCATCGGTCGCTGATGACCCACACCCCGGAGATCGTCATCGTTCCGGGATCGAGGGTCGCCTCGTAATACACCGAGTGGGATTGCCCACCGGTGCCGTCGTAGGTCTTCACGAAACGAAGCTTCGTGCCTTCGATGATCCCGGCGACATGGGCGTAGAGAAACTTCGCGCTCGGGTCGCCGAAAGTGTTCGGCTCGGAAATCTTCCCTGAAATGCTCGTCTCCTTGCTCGCGAGTTCGAGGATGAACGGTACGCCCGGCCGCTGCCTGTCGGGATAGTAATACGTTCCTTCCCATGTTCCCCCGATCTCGGGGAGCACCACGTTCTGGACCCGGAGCAAGCCGCCCGGCGCCGGCTCTCCGGGGTCGGACAGCCCCGCAATCGGCATCCAAGATGCAGCGAGCAGAAGGAGCGCGAGACGGGTACCATGCATGACGATTACCTCCCCCAGTGGCCTGGCCAGTCAGATCGGCGAAAAAGTCTACCACAGCAACGGCGAGCACGCGTTGTGCCCCCATCATGCGCGGCGCTTCGCGTTCGCAACGAACGCCGGCCGACCGGGGCTTGCGTTTCACTCAGGCGACGCCGCAAATCCAGTCGGCGATGGCGGACAGTACCGGCTCCGCGTCGCCGATCGCCGGCGCAAGCGTGATCGCGGTGCCCGGGTGACGGCGGCGGATCGCCTCCAGCATCAGCGGCACGTCGCGCTTCAGGTGCCCGCCCTGCGCCATGAACAGCGGTACCAGCGTAATGGCGCTGACGCCGCCCGCGGCGAGCCCGGCCACCGCGTGGTCGAGGTCGGGCTGCGTAAGCTCCAGGAACGCGATCTCGACGCGGGCATCCGGCCGCCGCGCGGCGATCATCTCCTTCAGCCTGCGGAACGGTTCGGCCCACTGCGGATCGCGTGCGCCGTGGGCGAACAAGATGATCCCCGAGGTTTGCGTGTGCGTGGCCCTGTCGCGCATTGCCGGGGACGAGTGATGAGTGATGACCGATGGGTGACGAGTGATGAAACTCGGCCGTATCGCCGCGCCGTCCATCACTCCGCATTCATCATTTGCATCATCTTCCCGTGCTGCCAAACCCGTTGGCCCCGCGCGCGCTCGACGCGAACTCCTCGACCACGTTGAATGCGACCTGTACCACCGGTACCACGACAAGCTGTGCGAGACGCTCGAGCGGGTTCACGACGAACGGCACGCCGCCGCGGTTCCAGGTCGAGATGTAGATCTGGCCCTGGTAGTCCGAATCGATGAGCCCCACCAGGTTGCCGAGCACGATGCCGTGCTTGTGCCCGAGCCCGGAGCGCGGCACGATCACCGCGGCGAGCCCGGAGTCGGCGAGGTGGATCGCGATGCCCGCGGGAACGAGCTCGGTCTGCCCGGGGTTCAGCGTGAGCGGTGCCTCGATGCAGGCGCGCAGATCGAGCCCGGCGGAGCCCGGTGTGGCGTAATGCGGCAGATGATTGCGCAGCCGCTCGTCGAGGATCCTGACGTCGATTCTTTTCACCGCTTTATCACAACCGGGCCGATACATTCGCGTTGGGGTTCACGTCGTTCACCCCAACCTACATGCGAACGCGGAACGAACATGCCGCGCGCCGTTCATCATAGAATCGTAGGTTGGGGTGAGCGAAGCGAACCCCAACAGCGCGGGAACGCATGGGCGAGTCGGCAAAAGCGAAATCCGCCGCCACGCCTCCCGCTTACCGCTTACCGCTTGTCCGCTCATAGAGCTTCGCGATGTGCGCGACGAGTTGCTGCGCAAGCACGCTCTTCGGCGCGCGCGGCAGCACGTGGCGCCCTCCGTCGTCGAGCAGCACCAGCTCGTTCTCGTCCGCGCCGACCGCCTCCTGCACGCGGTTCGCCGCGAGCAGCGGCAGTTTCTTGCGCCGGCGCTTGTCCTCCGCGTACTGCTCGAGCTTTTCGCTCTCCGCCGCGAATCCGACGCAGAACGGCGGCTTCGGCAGCCCCGCGACCCAGGCGAGGATGTCCGGGTTGGGCGCGAGCTCGAGCGTGACGTTCCTGTCCGATTTCTTGATCTTCCGCCTGCTCGGGTTCGCCGCGTGGTAGTCGGCGACGGCGGCGACGCTGACGAAGATATCGGTACCGGCGACGTGCCGCTTGACCGCGGCGAACATGTCCCTTGCGCTGGTGACGCCGACGAATTTCGCAGCGGGCGGGGCTTTCAGCGCGGTCGGACCGGACACCAGCGTCACCTGCGCGCCCGCGTCAAGCGCGGCCTGCGCCACCGCGTAGCCCATCTTGCCCGAGCTGAGATTCGTGATGCCGCGCACCGCGTCGATCGCCTCGAACGTCGGCCCTGCGGTCACCAGCACGCGGCGGCCGGCGAGAAGCTTGGGCGCGAAGAACGCACGCAGCGCGTCGGCGATCTCCTCCGGTTCCAGCATGCGTCCCATTCCGACCTCGCCGCATGCCTGATCACCGCTCGCGGGACCCAGTATCGTCACGCCGTCGCGCTGGAGCTGCTCGATGTTGCGACGGGTCGCGGCGTTCTCCCACATCTGGCGGTTCATCGCCGGCGCGACGAGCAGTGGACACTCGCGCGCGACGCACAGCGTCGAGAGCAGGTCATCCGCCAATCCGTGCGCGATCTTGGCGATGAAGTCGGCGCTCGCCGGCGCGACCACGATGGCGTCCTTGTCGCGCGAGAGCTCGATGTGCGCCATGTTGCTCGCGACGCGCGCGTCCCACATGTCGGTGAACACCGGTTTGCCGGACAACGCCTGCAGCGTCGCCGGCGTGATGAAGCCGCACGCCGCCTGCGTCATCACGACCTGCACGTCCGCGCCGTCCTGCTGGAGCTGGCGTAAAAGCTCCGCGGACTTGTAGGCCGCGATGCCGCCGGTGAGTCCCAGCAGTATACGTTTTCCCTTGATGTCGGCCACGGGCGGTGAGGAACCAATAGCGCTGCGCAAGAGTGTAACACTCGAACGGGAAACGGAAAATGGTGAGCGGCGGGCGGCGGGCGGTAAACGGCTGCGCGCGCCGCGGCGTTATATCGCTTATCGCCCGTCGTTTACCCGGCAAATGCCCATCACCAGTTGGCCTGCGGACGACCGCCCGCGCGAGAAGCTTCTCGCCAAGGGCCCGGCCGCGCTTTCGGATGCCGAGCTGCTCGCGATCTTCCTGCGCACCGGCGTCAGGGGCAAGAGCGCGGTCGATCTCGCGCGCGAGCTGCTGGCGCGCTTCGGCTCGCTCTCCGCGCTATTCGCCGCGAGCGCCGCGGCGCTGTGCGCGATTCGCGGGCTCGGCGCCGCGAAATACGTGCAATTGCAGGCGGTGGTCGAGATGGCGCGGCGCGCGCTCAAGGAGAAGGTGATGAACGGGAGCGCGCTCGGCTCGCCCGGCGCGGTGCGCGATTACCTGCGGTTGAAGCTCCAGGGACTGCCGCACGAGGTGTTTCTCGGCGTGTTTCTCGACGCGCAGAACCGCGTCATCGAGGTCGAGGAGCTGTTTCGCGGGACGCTGACCCAGACCAGCGTCTACCCGCGGGAGGTCGTGAAGCGCGCGCTCGCCCGCAACGCCGCGGCGGTCATTTTCGCCCACAACCATCCCTCGGGCGTAGCGGAGCCGAGCCACGCCGACGAGGCGCTGACCGCAGCGCTCAGGCAGGCGCTGGCGCTGGTGGACGTGAAGGTGCTCGACCATTTCATCGTCGGCGGCGACCGCGCGATGTCCTTCGCCGAGCGCGGG
>JACQGO010000037.1 GCA_016199485.1 Betaproteobacteria bacterium | reverse complement strand
TGGAGGCCGTATGAGCAAGGCGGAGTGGATGTTTCAGCTGCACGGCGACGAGCGCGGGATTGCGCGAAAACTGGCGGAAGGCGTCAACGCGAGCATCTTTCCCGGCCAGCAGGTCATGCTTTCCGTAGTGCGCGTCGAGCCCAATTCGGCCACGGCGATCCACAGCCATCCCGAGGAGCAGTGGGGAGTGCTGCTGGAAGGCCGATGCACCAGGACGCAGGGCGGGGAAGAAGCCGAGGCCACGGCGGGCGATTTCTGGTATACGCCCGGCGGTGTCGCGCACGGCGTTCGCACGGGCAAGTCGGGCGCACTGATCCTGGATATTTTCAGCCCTCCCCGCGCCGAATACCGGAAGGCGGGCGCCGGGCTCGGACGAGCAGCGAAAAAGCCATGAGGAACAGACGATGAAACAGGAATCCTTGCCGGCGCGAAGCGGGTCGCAAGAGCTGATCGAGTTCGTTCACGCACTATCCCTGGAACGGGTACCGGGATCGGTCGCCGACTATGCGAAATGGTGCCTGCTCGACTCCCTCGGTTGCACGCTGTTCGGTTCCCGGCAGCCGTGGGCGAAGATCATGGCCGAGGAGATGCTCGCCGAAGGCTCCAATGGCCGAAGCAGCATTGTCGGGCGCAAGCGGACGGTCGCGGCGCCGGCTGCGGCGTTATGCAACGGCACGGCGACTCACGGGTTCGAGCTCGACGATCTGCTCGACGAGGCGATCGTGCATCCCGGTGCCATCGTGGTGCCGGCGGCGCTCGCCGCTGCGGAAGCCGTCGATGCGCCCGGTTCCCGTCTGCTGCTGGGGATCATCGCGGGCTACGAGGCGATCAACCGCGTGGGCCTTGCGATCGGCCTCGAGCCCGCCCGTCGCGGCCATCACCAGACCGCGCTCGCCGGACCGGTCGGGGCGGCCATCGGCGCGGGGGTCGTGATGAACCTCGACCCCGGGCAGCTCATCACGGCGGTGGGTCTCGCCTGTTCCACCTCCTCGGGCACCAAGAGCTTCGCCGCCGGCACCGGCGGGGGCATGATGAAGCGCATGCACGCCGGCCGTGCCGCGGAAGCAGGGGTGCGCATGTGCCAGCTCGCCGCACGGGGCTTCACCGCGCCGCCCACGGCGCTCGATGGACGCCTCGGTTTGCTGGAAGTGTTCAGCGGGCAATCCGCCCATCCCGAGCAACTGACGCTCGACCTCGGGAAGCGCTGGGCGGTGGAACACGTCTACGTGAAGGTCTATCCGTGCTGCGCCTGGATCCAGGCGACGGTGCAGCAGCTGGTGGCTTTGCGCGGGCCGCAGCCGCTCGATGCGCGGCAGGTAAAAACGGCGCAGATCGGCATGTGCTCGTACGCCATCGGGAACAACGGCAACGTTGCTCCGCCGGACACGATGGGGGCGCAATACAGTCTTCCCTATTGCGCCGCGCTCGCGTTGACCGCCGATCCCGGCGATCCGGCCAATTTCGCGCCGGAGGCCGTCGATGATCCCGCGAGACGCGAACTCGCGCGGCGCATCGAGCTCGTGGTCGATCCGCAGATGGAAGCGGTCTATCCCAAGCACTACGGCGCCCGCGTGGAGCTTGAGCTCGGAAACGGCGAACGGCGCGGCAGCGCCGTGCTCGATCCCCATGGCATGCCGGCCGATCCGTGCACCGAATCAGAACGATTGGAGAAGTTTTCCCGGCTCGCCTCTTCCGTGAAGTCTTCGGCGGCCGTCGCCGAGATCGTCCGTAAAGTGCGCAGCGCCGAGCGCTTGCACTCGGTCCGGGAGCTGACTGATCTGCTGCGGGACTGACCGGTCTCGTTGTTACATCCGATCCACGCCCGTGATGCAGGTTTGCCATATGAAGCAAGTGAGGATTCCTGCGGTGTTCATGCGCGGCGGAACGAGCAAGGGCCTCATGATCCGCCGGCAGGATCTGCCGCGGGAACGCGCGGCGTGGGACAGGATTTTTCTCGCGGGTCTCGGCAGCCCCGATCCCTACGGCCGCCAGCTCGACGGCATGGGCGGCGGGATATCCTCGCTTTCCAAAGTGTGCGTGATCGGCCCGCCCACCCGGGCGGATGCCGACGTCGACTACACTTTCGCGCAGGTGCTGATCAAGGAGGCGCTCGTCGACTACAACGCGCTGTGCGGCAACATGTCCTCGGCGGTAGGTCCATTTGCGGTCGACGAAGCCATGGTGCATGTCGCGGGCGAGCGGGCGACCATCCGCATCCACAATACCAACACGCGCAAGATCATCCTTGCGCATTTCCCGCTCGACGGCGGGCTCGCTGCGGTCGATGGCGACCTGGTGATCCCCGGCGTCGCCGGGACCGGCGCGCCGGTTCGACTCGAGTTCGTCGATCCCGCGGGTGCGACCACCGGCACGCTGCTGCCGACCGGCTCGGCGGCTGATGTGGTCGATGTGCCGGGGGTCGGCCCGGTCAGGGTGTCGATGGTCGACGCGAGCAACGCGTGCGTGTTCGTGCGCGCCGCGGAGCTCGGTCTCGCGGGGGACGAATTGCCGGCGGAGATCGAAAATAACACGCGGGCGATGCAGGCGCTTGCGGCGATCCGGCTGGCAGCGTCGGTGACGATGGGCGTTGCGCGGAACCTGGAAGAGGCTGCAAGGAAGACCAGCGTTCCGTTCGTCGGTTTTGTCAGCGAACCGAAGGACGCAAGAATGTCGTCCGGCGACGAAATCAGGGCTGGGGACGTCGATCTGACCGCGCGCATCATTTCCAACGGGCAACCCCATCGCGCGCTGCCGCTCGGGGCGTCGATGTGCCTTGCGGTCGCGGCGCGGATCTCCGGCAGCGTGGTGCATGAAGTAACGCGCGTTCCGGGGCGCACGGATGAGGATATCCGCGTGGCGATGCCCTCGGGAATTCTCCGCGTCACCGCCGAGGTGCGGCAGGAAGGCGACAGATGGATCGTCGAGCGCGGCGGATTTTACCGCACGCAGCGGCGGTTGTTTGAAGGTCACCTGCTGGTGCGCGCCGCTGCGGTGGCATAGGCGCGCGAAATGAACGCTGACCGGCACGAGCACGACGTCATAGTGGTCGGGGGAGGCAACGCGGCGCTTTGTTCGGCGCTTGCGGCGCGCGAAAGCGGCGCCAGAGTTCTGGTGCTCGAGCGTGCGCCCGAGGCCGAGCGCGGCGGCAACAGCACCTACACCGAAGGCCTGATGCGCTTTGTCTATGGCGGCGTCGACGACATACGCGCGCTTTCCCCCGATCTCACCGACGAGGAGATCGCCGCGAGCGACTTCGGAGCCTATACCGAAGAACAGTTCTTCGACGATATGGCGCGGATCACGCAGAACCGCACCGACCCGGATCTGTGCGAGATCCTGGTGAAGAACAGCAACGCCGCCCTGCACTGGTTGCGCAAGCACGGCGTGAGGTTCCAGCCGCAGTTCGGGCGCCAGTCCTTCAACATCGGAGGCAAGTTCAAATTCTGGGGCGGGGCGACGCTCGCGGCGTGGGGAGGCGGCCCGGGTCTGGTGGATGCGCTCTACCAGGCCGCGGGCCAAGCCGGCGTCCGCGTTCTTTACGACGCGTGGGTGCGGGATCTCGTGCACTCGGACGCGGGCGTGACCGGGGTCGTCGCCACGGTGAAGGGTGTTACGCAGGACTTCGCGGCGGATGCGGTGGTGCTTGCCTGCGGCGGATTCGAGGCGAATACGGAGTGGCGCAGCCGGTATCTCGGGCGCGGCTGGGACCTCGCCAAGGTGCGCGGCACGAAGTACAACACCGGAGACGGGCTCGCCATGGCGCTGCGCATCGGAGCCCAGCCTTGCGGCCACTGGTCGGGCTGCCATGCCGTGGGCTGGGAACGCTACGCGTCGGACTTCGGGGATTTCGCGCTCACCAACGACTACGAGCGCGACAGCTACCCGTTCTCGATCATCGTGAACGCGGAGGGCAGGCGGTTCCTCGACGAGGGAGCGGATTTCAGGAACTACACCTATGCGAAGTACGGCCGCATCGTGCTGGAACAGCCCGGGCAGTTCGCGTGGCAGATCTACGATGCCAAGGTGGTTCACCTGCTGCGGCCCGAGTATCGGACCCGGCACGTGACCAAGGTCACCGCGAACACCGTTGAGGAGCTTGCGGACAAGCTGGAGGACGTGAACAAGGACGAGCTGCTCAGGACGATCAGGGAGTTCAACGCGGCGGTCAAGACCGGCGTTCCGTTCAATCCCAACATCAAGGACGGGCGCTGTACCGCGGGCCTGGCGCTGCCGAAGTCGAACTGGGCGAACCCGATCGACACGCCGCCGTTCGAGGCGTACGCGATCACGTGCGGGGTCACGTTCACCTTCGGCGGCGTGCGGATCACCAACGAGGGGCAGGTGGTGAACACCAATCACGAACCGATTCCGGGATTATTCGCGGCGGGCGAGATGGTGGGCGGGATTTTCTACTTCAACTATCCCGGAGCGAGCGGGCTCACCAGCGGCACGGTATTCGGACGCATCGCGGGACGCGGCGCCGCCCGCTTCGCGAAGCAAAGAAAAGGAGCGTAGCGCCGCATCCGACCATGTTCCGGGTGTAAGCAGAGGGGAATAGCGCGCTGCCCCGGCGAAAAAAGTCGCTCGTCACAAGCACATGCGACGGCGAAAAGCGTCCATCGATAGGGAGGAGCCTTCCAGTGTACGTTTCTTCCGTCCCGGAAAACGCGGAGTTCGACTTCGTCATCGGCGGATGCGGCTCCATCAACGGCAACCTGTTCGTGCGCGGCGATCCCGCCGAGTACGACTCATGGCGAGCACAGGGCTGCCGCGGCTGGGGCTACTCGGACCTGCTGCCGTATTTCAGGCGGCTCGAGGACTATCCTTATCCTGACGGCGATCCCGCGGTGCGGGGCCGCGGCGGGCCGATCGGCGTCACCCGGCTCGACCGGTTCGACGAGCTTGCCGATGCCTTCGTCGCGGCGTGCGAGGAGACCGGGTTCAGGCAGCTGGCCGACTACAACGACGGCAGCTACGAAGGCACCTTCTACCTCCAGTATTCGACGCGCAACGGCCTGCGCTCCAGTTCTTCGATCGCGTATCTGCGTCCCGCGCAGAAAAGACCGAATCTCGCGGTTCTGACGCATGCGACCGTCACGCGCGTGCTGATCGAGGACAAGCGTGCGACCGGCGTGGAATTCTCCGTGGGCGGCGCGCTGCGGCAGGTGCGCGCACGCCGGGAAGTCGTGCTCTCCGCCGGGCCGCTGCAGTCCCCGAAGCTGCTCGAGCTGTCAGGTGTCGGAAACGGCGAGATTCTGCAAAAGCACGGCGTAAGCGTGATGCATCACTTGCCCGGCGTGGGCGAGAACCTTCGCGATCATCCCAACGTGCGCCTGACGTTCGAATGCGCAAAGCCGATCACGATCAACGACGTGCTGCGCAGTCCGTGGCTCAAGGTCAAGGAAGGACTGAGGTTCCTGCTCAAGCGCGAAGGGCTGCTCACGATCTGCTCCGCGACGGCGCAGACGAATCTGCGCAGCCATCCCGGGGCGAGACAGCCGGACCTCGTGCTGCGCCTGCTGCCGGTTTCCGGCAAGGATCGCTACGCGCGCACGGCTCGTTACGGTCTCGATCCATTTCCCGGATTCACGTTCGGGGTTACCATTCTGCAGCCGCGCTCGGTCGGTTCGTTGCACCTCAAGTCGCGGGACCCGCTCGAGCAGGCGAGCATGGACCCCAGGTATCTCGCCCACGAGGCCGACGCGCAGCTCTTCATCGAGGGGATGCGCCTTGCGCGCCGGGTTGCGCAGACGCCGGCGCTGAAGTCATTGATCGTGCGGGAAACGCGACCCGGTCGGGAGACCCGGGATGACGCGGCCTTGCTCGACTACATCCGCGAGACGGTCCAGACCAGCTGGCACATGGTAGGAACCTGCAAGATGGGCGTCGATTCGTCGGCGGTGGTGGATCCCGAACTGCGCGTATGCGGTATCGCCGGCCTGCGCGTAGTCGATTCTTCGATCTGCCCGACCATCCCCTCATCGAATACCAACGTCCCGTCGCTTGCGATCGGGGAAAAGGGCGCCGACCTGCTGCTGGAGGCTGCGCGCTGACGGAACGTCCCGCTCTTCCCGGCAAGCGCGATTTCGACCTCGAGGCTGTTACGGAAACGTCTGCCCCCGGACTTGCGGGCACGCAGGCCGCAAGGCAGCGTTTTACAGATTATTCGAACCTGCTCAGCAAGGCCATGTAAATCAATGAAAACACGAAAACGCTGGCCCCGACTGCCATGACAGCTCCGATGATCGCCTGTCTGGCAATGGTAACCAGCTTCTTGCTCATGCCGAGCGCTTCCTGACCCAGAAAAATGCTTTCCACGACGCTTTGAATGTGCTCTCCGACCTCCCCGAGGAACGCCTGATCCTCCTGGTTGAATTTGCCCCCGCTTTTCTTGTTCAGCGCTTCGATCGCACCGGTGACCTTTGTTTGGTCCTTGCTGCGGATCGGAACGCAGATCACTTCGCGCGTAATGAACCCGGTGGTCGTATCAATTGCCCTATGCGCACCGTCGCGGCTCACGAGATCCATGGCGATGACGGGTTTGCCCGAGGCGATCACGTCCCCCACGATGGAGCCGTTCAACGAGACTTCTATTCCCCGTTCCGTGACGCCGGTTCCCGTCTTCAGCCAGACTTTCCGGTTTTCCGGGTCGTGGATGAAGACGCTGCAGCGCTCTGCATCCAGCATGCGGGGGATCAGGCGAATATAGAAATCGAGAAATGTCGCTCCTCGTCTCGGATCGATTCCCTCGAGGAAAGCCTCTTGCCTGGAAGAGAGGTCGTCCAGTTGGAGTTTTACGCCTGACAGCATGGTACCTCCTTTTTTTTCAACTTGCAGTTGTTGCGCAGACCGCAAAGGTCGAATTCACCGCTGCACCGTCCCCGCGTATACCGCGGGTAATGGTAGCGAGTCTCGATACCGGTTGGGGATGATGTGTTTTTTGTTTGGTTCGGTGGTACTTCATTCCAGGCGAAGTTGTCTTGACATAAGTCAAACTTGACGCCGAAAACGCATCAAATCTGGATGTCGCGTGAGACTCGGCGGCGAGACGCGGCTTTCCTCGAACGCATTGCGCGTCTTCCCGGACGCTGGTACTCTTGCCGTCGGAGCGCGCCCTACCGAGGTTTCGGGCCAAGTCCCTCAAACGTTCAACCCGCAAGGGTGCATCCCACCCTGGATTTCCAGCAAGTTCAGGACTTCAACGATGAAGAAAGGGGGAGGCAATGCTGTCAGACGTAAAGGTCCAGCTCAACGAGCTCTCTTCGAAGCAGAAGGCGCTGAGCGAGGAACTCGACCCGCAACGGGAAAGCAAACTGCTCGATTTCTATGTTCGCCTGATCCCCCGCATGCTGGATGCAGAGCGCTGCAGCGTATTCATTCACGACCCTGTAAATGGAAAGGTATGGCTCAAAACCGGGACCGGTGTCACCGAGCGGGGCATAGAAGTTTCGGTGAAGGGTTCCGTCGTGGGGGACGTGATTGCCTCAGGCAAGCCCGTGATCGCCATGGATCTTGTGAGCCGCGACGGTACGCATAAGGCAACTGATACGACCACGGGTTTCATTACGCGCGAGATCATCTGCGTTCCCATCCGCAGCAAGGACGGAACAAGGATCGCCGGTGCGATCGAAGTGCTCAACAAGAAAAGCGGAGGCAAATTCAACCAGGAGGATCAAGCGTTCCTCGAGGAGGTCGGGGAGCACTTTCAAAGCGTCGTGGAAAGCATTTTTCTGGGTCAGGAAACGATCCGGGTGAGCAGGAACCTGCTGGCTGTTGCCTCGCGCGCAATCTTAATGACTTTCATTGCCGTTGCGGTCAGCATTTTCACCATTGTACTCGCTGCCGTGTATGGCGGCCTTCCGTTTGTGTTTGCATGAGTGGCGGGCGTTCCGGAAACAGGCGGAGTCAGCGTTTGACGCTGTCATGCGCTTGCGTTTGTCTCGCTGAATCAATGACACACGCCCGGCGATCCGGGCATTGTTCCCCGTTGCGCTGGCCGAAGACGGGCAGCATCATCTTTGACCTAAGTCAAGAAAATTTGTGTGCCCTTCCCTAACATGGGTGGGCGCCGCAGGGCCTCATTCGCGGCTGGGAGGGGAGCCACGCAAGTATGGTCCTGTCTACCGGCTTTTCCCGTGTCACGCAGCAGTCCCGCATCCCGCCGCCGGCGTTCCGGCCGTTGAGGCCGCAATCCGCGGTCGCGTTTGACCCGGTCCGCTGCCTGCGGCTGCGATCCCGTTACAGCGATTGTGAGCGTTGCGCCGAGGCCTGCCCGGCCAAGGTGCTGCGCGTGACCGGCGCCGCGATCGAACTCGGCGCTGACTGCCTGCGCTGCGGGCGGTGCAGCGCGGTATGTCCGACGGGAGCGCTGCAGACGGCGGGTTTCGCGGTGAACCCGCGGCGCGCCGCAGCAGGCACGACGCCGCTTTACGTCGATTGCTGGAAAGTGCCGGCCTCCGATTCGGCTCGCGACGCAGTGCGCGTCCCGTGCCTGGGCGGAATCGCCGTGCACCAACTCCTTCAGTGGCACGCCGCCGCTGAGGGCCGCGTGATCGCGCTCGTCGATCGCGGTTGGTGCAGCCGGTGCCGCGCCGGCCGTGGAGCACGTCACCCGGCGCAAGAGGCGCTGGACGCGGCGCGCGCGTTGCTCGCGGAACTCGGTGTGGCGGAGTGCGCATTGCCCCGCTTCGAAAGTCTGCCGCCGCCGCGCACGCAGATGCCGGTGGAGATTCCACAACCGGTGGCGGCGCAATCCCTGAGCCGCCGCGAGTTTTTTGCCGGCATTACCCGCCGCGCAGCGCGCGCCATCGCGCCCGTGACTGCCGGGCAGCCTGAGGAGGACGCGCGATCGCGCCGCGCGCGCCTCGCCAGGATTGAAACCACCGCGCGGTCGCGTCTGCTGGCGGAGGCTGCCGCGCTGGGCGCGCGCCGCGGCCGGCCGTTGCCCGCCGAGCTGTTCCCTGCGCTTCGGGTATCGGACGCCTGCCGCGATCATCAGGTATGCGCGGCGGCCTGTCCCACGGGCGCGCTGCACGTCTACCGGGGCGCGGATGGCGCGGTAGGCACCGCGTTCGACGCTCGGCGATGCATCGCTTGCGGTGACTGCACGCGGGCGTGTCCGGAACAGGCTCTGACTCTGATGCCGCAAGGTGACGGGGAAGTCCCGCGCGGCGCAACGGCGTTGAGGCGCTGCACGTTGCGCGAATGTCGCGACTGCGGGCACGAGTTCGTGGATTCGGGCTCGAGCGAGATCTGCGCGAGCTGCCGCAAGACGCGCTCGGTGGCGCGCAGCAGTTTCCTGCAATTGTTTCCCCCCGCCCGCGGCGTCCACGGCGGGGCAACCCCGTCGAACGATCGGCCGGATCCGATGGATTCGAATGTGACGAGCTGAACGGAAAAGGAGCCAGCATGAACGAGGAGCTTCTGAAGACCGCCATTTCACGCCG
This sequence comes from Betaproteobacteria bacterium, assembly GCA_016199485.1. Lineage (GTDB taxonomy): Bacteria > Pseudomonadota > Gammaproteobacteria > Burkholderiales > SG8-41 > JACQGO01. The sequence continues at coordinate 2,225 of JACQGO010000037.1, read as the reverse complement.
GCGCTTTCTGCAAGTAAGCGGCGTCACGGGCGCTGCCGCGGCGACCGGGCTCGCGCTGGAGCAAGTCAGCGGCCCCGCCGCAACCCGCGCCAGGGCGGCCCCGGTGGAAAGCAGGACCGTGGTCACCAAGAACGTCTGCGCCCAATGTCCCGCGCGCTGCGGCATCGACGTCTACACGACCGACGGCCGGGTGCACGCGATCTACGGCTCGCTGGAAAGCCCGATTTCCAACGGCAAGCTCTGCCCGAAAGGGTATCTCGGGGCCTACCTGCTCTATGACCCCGACCGCTTCAAGGGGCCGATGAAGCGCAGCAATCCGAGGAAGGGGCGGAATGAAGATCCCAGGTTCGTTCCGATCTCCTGGGACGAGGCGCTGAACACCGTCGCGGCACGGCTGCAAGCCTTGCGCGACAAGGGTGAATCGCACCGGTTCGCAATCATGGAAGGCCGCGGCTGGGGCGCGTCCGACGCCGGCTTGCACGGCACATTCGGAAAGCTCTATGGCTCCCCCAACGTGGCGATCGGCCATTCGGCGACATGCGCCGACGCCAGCAAGAAAGCGAAGTTGCTGCTGGACGGAAACTACAGCTATAACGCCTATGACTATGCGCACACCAACTACATGCTGATTTTCGGCGCAAGTTTCCTCGATGCCTACCGTCCTTACAGCCATAACCTGCAGACGTGGGGCCACATCCGCACCAAGAGCCCGAAGACCAAGGTAACAGCGGTCGACGTGCACATGAACACCACGCTTGCCGCGGCCGATCGGGCGCTGCTGATCAGGCCCGGCACCGACGGCGCCATGGCGCTCGCCATTGCTCACGTCATTCTCACCGAGGGCCTGTGGGACAGGGACTTCGTCGGTGATTTCAAGGACGGCGTCAACCGCTTCAAGGTGGGGGAAACAAAGCTCGATCCCGCAGGCTTCAACGAAAGATGGACCAAAGGGCTGATCGAGTGGTGGAACGCGGAGCTCAAGGACCGCACTCCGAAGTGGGCGGCCGGAATTACTTCGATTCCTGAGCGCGACATTGTCGCAGTCGCCCGCGAGCTGGCTACCACCAAGCCCGCGATGGCGCTCTTCGAGCGCGGCCCCACCGCACACTCGAACGGCGTCTACAACGGCATGGCGATCCATGCGCTCAATGCCCTGATCGGCTCGATGTACGCCGAAGGCGGCCTCATGGGCCAGATGGGGGTGCCGTACGGCAAGTTGCCGGTCAAGCCCGAAGATTACATGGATGACTATGCCAAGTCGGAGGACCGGAAGACACATCCACGGATCGATCTGGTGAAGAAGGACTGGCTCATGGCGAGCAACCAGAGCCAGGCTGTCGCCGCCAACCATCTCGCGGGCAAGCCCTACAAGCTCGATACCATCGTGTTCTACATGACGGCGCCGATTTATTCGGCGCCCGAAGCGCGCAGATGGGAGGAAGCGCTGCAGAGCATGTTCGTCATCGACACTTCGCCGTATCCCGGCGAAACCGCGATGTTCGCGGACCTGGTGCTGCCGGACCACAATTATCTCGAACGGCTGCAGGACGCCCCGATCTACCCGTTTCAGGGCTGGCCGATGGCCACGCTGCGCGTGCCGGCGGTCAAACCGCTCCACGACACCAAGGTCTACGGCGACGTCCTGATCGAGATCGGCAAGCGCATGAAGGGGCCGATGGGCGAATATTACAAGGCGCTCGGCAACACCGAGAACGTGATCAAGCACCTCGCCAAGGGCTTCGAAGAGAATCCCGGCACCAACGGGGTGAACAGCTTTGAGTCCTGGAAGGAGAAGGGGACCTGGTACAAGAAGCCGTACCTATGGCGCCAGGTCCGCGGCGAGTTCTTCGAATGGAACGGTAGCGGTTACAGCAAGCCGATGACCCCGGAAGAGGTCAAGAAACGGCTGCTCAAGACCGCTTCGGGCAAGTTCGAATTCAACGCGAGCTACGTCAAGGACAACGAGAAATACGCCGCCTACATCCACAAGCAGCTCGGCGTGCCGGTCGAGCGCGTCGGTTTCCCTCAGTGGCTGGAGCCGAAGTTCCATGGAGGCGGCGACCTGCATCTCATCAGCCCGAAGCTCGCGCTCCAGGCCGAGGGCCGCGCCGGGAACCTGCCGCACGCGATCGCGGTCGCGCAGCCGGTGGTGGGAGGCAGAAAGATGATCTATCTGGAAATCCACCCGGAGACGGCCAGGAAGCGCGGCATCCGCGACGGCGACC
>JACQGO010000334.1 GCA_016199485.1 Betaproteobacteria bacterium | reverse complement strand
GGTGCTGCGCTCGATGCCGCGCACCTTGCGGCCGTACATGTTCTTCATCTTGATCACGGCGAACAGCCTGCACGCGGATTCATCGGTGTCGCTCAACAGGTCGAATGGAAATCCCATCTTGGCCTTGAAGCTTTCGTGCGACTTCAGGCTGTCGCGCGACACGCCGTACACCGCGCAGCCCAGCCTCGAAAACTCGGGGTGGAGGTCGCGAAAATGCAGTCCTTCGTTGGTGCAGCCGGGGGTGTTGTCTTTCGGGTAGAAGTAGAGGACGAGGGGATGGCCTTTCGAATTCGACAAGCGGAAGATCGTGCCGCCGGTGGCGGGGAGTTCAAAATCGGGCGCCGGGTTGTCCACCATGAAAATGCCGGTTTCCTCGTCCGGTAGCGATGCCGTTTATGGTGACCGAAATGCGCCGCCGATGCAAGTGGCCCGGGCCGGATGCTAGCTCGGAAATTCGCCGCCCTGCACGGCGACTGTTCCCGCCCTGCCGTGAATTTCCGCCTGGTCGACTTCACAGCGCGGCAGCGCCTTGACGTCGAGCATGGCGAAGATCTCGCGCAGCGCGACGAGCTGGTAACCCTGCGCGTCCCATCCGCGCAGCAATGCCTCGAACACCGGGGTGAGCCCGCCGCCCTCGAGCTCGGCGTGCAGGGTATAGACGTGTCCGGCCGCGGACGGCGCAGCGCTGAGCTTGAGCAGATGCGCGGCCACGTTTGCAGCGGTGATGCCGTCGGTGCCGATCAGTTCGTCGAGCGTGGGCAGCGTGGTCGGCACCTGCGGGCAGGCGACGATCTCGGCCCGGCATACCGGTACGAACGGACACGTGCCGCGCGTGTCGGAGCAGTAGTCGAATCCGAATCGCTGGGTGAGCCTGTAGGCGTGGAGGTTCATTTGCCAGCCGGCCGCCCCGTGCACGCGCGCTGGCTCGCCGAAGATGTCGCTGAAACGCTCGCAGGCGAAGCGCATCTGTTCCAGGGTCCACGTGGCGTCGGCGTGCGCCACCCCGTCCTGCCACTTGACGTGATCGTAAGCGTGGATGCCGACCTCGAAACCCGCGTCGCGCACGCTGCGCATCACGTCGCTGCAGCGCCGGCCGATGTCAGGACCGGGCAGGAGCGTACCGTAGAGCAGCGTCGCAAGCCCGTAATGGTCGAGCACCGAGGTGCGTGACACCTTTTTCACGAAACCGCGGCGAAACACCCGCTTGATCGCGCGCCCGGTGTGGTCGGGTCCGAGGCTGAAAAGAAACGTCGCCTGCGCGCGGTGTTGCCGCAGGATATCCATGAGGCGCGGCACGCCGTCGCGCGTGCCGCGGTAGGTGTCCACGTCGATCTTGAGGCCGAGTCTCACGGTCAAAACGCCAAGCCACGGAGAGCACAGAGAACACAGAGCAAACTTCTGTACGCCGGATGTCTGCGTTCCATCTCGGTGAACTCTGTGATCTCTGTGGCGAGGTTCAATCCATCAGGCGGCGCGCTTCGGCGACGTGGCCGCGGTAGGCGTCGAAGATGTGCTTGAGCGCCTGCTGCATCATGACCTTGGGCCGCCACTTGAGATCGCGGCAGGTGTTGTCGATCCTGGGCACGCGGTTCGGTATGTCCTGGTAGCCGTTGCCGTAGTACGCAGCGGACGTGGTTCTTAGCGTGCGCACCTTCCGTGCGCTGGTGCGGTATTCGGGATAGGTGAGCGCCATCGCTATCATCATCTGCGCGAGCTCCTTAACCGAGTAGTTGTTCTTCGGGTTGCCGATGTTGTAGATCCTGCCGCTCGCCACGCCGTGCCTGTTTTCGATGATCTTCATCAGGGCGTCGATGCCGTCGTCGATGTAGGTGAAGGAACGCCGCTGGTTGCCCCCGTCGACGAGCTTGATGTTTTCACCGCGCACGATGTGGCCGAGAAACTGCGTGATGACGCGCGAGCTGCCCTCCTTGGCGGTATAGATCGAATCGAGCCCCGCACCGATCCAGTTGAACGGGCGGAACAGCGTGAAGTCGAGCCTGTGCTCGAAGCCGTAGGCCCAGATCACGCGGTCCATGAGTTGCTTGGCGCACGAGTAGATCCAGCGCTGCTTGCTGATCGGGCCCAGGACGAGTTCGGATGCGTCCGGATCGAACTCGCCGTCGTGGCACATGCCGTAGACCTCCGAGGTCGAGGGAAAGAGCAGCCGCTTGCCGTGCTTGACGCAGGAGCGCACGAACGGGAGATTCGCCTCGAAGTCGAGCTCGAACACCCTGAGCGGCTGCTTGACGTAGGTGGCGGGCGTTGCGATCGCCACCAGCGGCATCACCGTGTCGCACTTGCGGATGTGATATTCGATCCACTCCCTGTTGATGGTGATGTCGCCTTCGAAAAAATGGAAGCGCGGCTGCCCCTTCAGATCGGCGACGCGGTCATCCTGCATGTCCATGCCGTATACCTCCCAGTCGGTGTCCGCAACGATGCGTTTCGACAGGTGATGACCGATGAAGCCGTTGACTCCCAGGATCAGGATTTTTTTCATGGGATTGCCCTGTTGGTAAGACCGAGATCGCGATGAAAGCGGGTCATTCGAGCCCGACTGCAGCGCCGCCGATGCGTGCGGCGAGGTCGGGCTCAGCGGCGGGCGCGCCGTCAATTTCCACGCCGATAAGCCGCAGGACGCCACCGCCCGCGCATCGCACGTAGCAGCGCCCGCCCCGGGCATACAGCTCGGCTCGCGGGCTGCCCGCCGCCTCATCCGAAGCGACAGCCGTCTTGAGAATGCGTGCGGGCTTGTTCCACAGCGTGGTGAACGCCCCCGGGTAGGGCGGCGCCACCGCCCGCACCAGATTGTGAATTTCGCGTGCGCTTTTCCGCCAGTCGATTCTGCCGTCCTGCGGGCTGCGTGCGCCAAAGTAGGACGCCTGTGCGGGGTCCTGGGGCACGAGACAGGCGCTGCCGTTGATGAGCCGCGGAAGCGAGCGGTGCAGCACGATCTCCGCCGCGACGGTTACCTTGTTGAAGACCTCGAGCGCGGTGTCGTCGGGCAGGATCGGCACCGCCATCCGGTCGACAATGTCTCCCGCATCGGGCTTCTCGGTCATCGCGTGCAGCGTCGCGCCGGTCTCCGTCTCCCCGTGAATGATCGCCCAGTTCACGGGCACGCGCCCGCGGTACTTCGGCAGCAGCGACCCGTGCATGTTGAACGCGCCGCGCCCGGCGCTTTCGAGCAGCGGCAGTCCGAGCATCCGGCGGTAGTAGAACGAGAACAGGAAGTCCGGCCGCGCTGCCGCCACTTCCTGCGTCAGTTCGCGCTCGTTCGGGTTGTCGGGGGTGAGGACGCGAATGTCGTGTTGCCGTGCGAGCTCCGCGACGCTCGCGAACCAGATGTGCTCGCGCGGGCTTTCCCGGTGGGTGACCACAAACGGCACGTCCACTCCCTGTGCGAGCAGCACCGCGAGGCAGCGTACGCCCACGTTGTGGTAGGCGAAGACGACGGCGGAAGTCATATCGGAAGGAGGAAGGAGGAAGGATGAAGGATGAAAGAGGACCGGCCGGCGGCGTCGATACGTGCGCCTCGGTATGCGCGGGTTCCCGAACGAGACGCCTCATTCATCCTTCCTCCTTCCGCCTTCATCCTTGCCTTCGAGCACCGCCTGCACGATGTAGCGCGGGCGGCTGCGTACCTGCTGGTATATGCGCCCCACATATTCGCCGAGAAGGCCGACGCCGAACAGCAGGATGCCGATCAGAAAGAACGCAATGCCGAACAGGGTGAATACGCCCTCGGCCTCGGGACCGACCAGGAACAGGCGGCGAACGGCGAGATAGACCACGAACAGAAACGCCAGGATCGAGATCACGATACCGGCGATGGAAAACATCTGCAGCGGCACGACGGAGAAGCCGGTCACCAGGTCGAAGTTGAGCCGTATCAGGCGGTAGAGCGAGTACTTCGAGCGCCCGGCGGCGCGCTCCTCATGTGCGATCTCGATCTCCGTCGGGCTGGCGGCGTAGGTGTACGCGAGCGCCGGGATGAAGGTGTTGAGTTCCCGGGTGCGGTTGATGGCGTCGACGATGCCGCGGCTGTAGGCGCGCAGCATGCAGCCCTGGTCGGTCATCCTGATGTGCGTGATGCGCTCGCGCAGCCAGTTCATGGCGCGCGACGCCACGCGGCGGAAAGCGTTGTCCTTGCGGCTCACGCGTACCGTGCCGACGTAATCGTGCCCGCGGTCCATCGCGGCGAGCAGGTTGCCGATCTCCTCCGGGGGATTCTGCAAGTCGGCGTCGAGGGTAATGATGCGCCGCCCGCGGCAGTGCTCGAACCCGGCCATGATCGCCATGTGCTGCCCGTAATTGGCGTTGAACAGGATGACCCGCGTGCACTCCGGCCGCTTCTCGAACTGCCCGCGCAGCAGCGCGGCTGAGCGGTCACGACTGCCGTCGTTGACGAAAATCACCTCGTAGGGAATCTTGAGGGCGTCGAGCGCGGCGTACAGGCGCTGGAACAACGCCGGCAGGCTTTCTTCTTCGTCGCACACGGGAATGATGATCGAGAGATCCGGCGCGCTCATTTTCCTCCCTGACAGATGACTTCCGCGGCGGCGTCGCACACGCGGTCGACGTCACGCGCGCCCATCGCCGGAAACAGCGGCAGCGTCACCGTGGAGCGCCCGATCAGTTCGGCGTTCGGGAACTGGCCCTCGCGGTAGCCGAGCCCGCGGTATGCGGAGAACAGGTGCAGCGCCGGGTAGTGCACCCCCACCCCGATACCGCGCCGGTCCATCTCGCCGATGAACGCCTTGCGCGTGAGGTTCAGCCGCTCCAGCGGCAGCAGCGGTGTGAACATGTGCCAACCGTGCCCTTCGTCGCCGCGCGCGGGAAGCATGAGAGGGGGGGCGGTCCGAAGCTTCTCGAAGTAGCGCGCGACGAGTTCGCGGCGGCCGGCGTTGAACGCCTCGAGGTGCCTCAGTTGCCCCAGGCCGACCCGCGCCGCGACGTCGCTCAGGTTGTATTTGCCCCCGGGCAGCACCACGTCCATTTCGCCGTCGCTGTCCTTGGCGATGCCGTGAAAGCGGTGTATCTCGATGGACTTTGTTTCCTCCTCATTGTTGACGCTCAGCGCCCCGCCCTCGATCGTCGTCATGTTCTTGTTGGGGTGGAAACTGAAGGCGACAATGTCGCCGAAACTGCCCAGACGTCTGCCGCGCCAGGAGGCGCCGATCGCGTGGGCGGCGTCTTCGATCACCCGCAGGCCATGGGTCCGCGCGAGTTCGTAAAGCCGGTCCATATCGACCGGCAAGCCGGCAAAATGCACCGGCATGATAGCGCGCGTGCGGGCGGTGATTGCCGCCGCAGCCCGGTCGAGATCGATGTTGCGCGTGGCGAGTTCCACGTCGACGAACACCGGCTTCGCCCCGACGCGCAGGATGACGTTGGGCGTTGCGGCGAAGCTGAGCGCAGGGGTGATCACCTCGTCGCCCGGGCCGATCCCGCAAATTTGCAGCGCGACTTCCAGCGCGCCGGTCGCGGAGGTGAACGTGCGCACCGGGCGCCCGCCGAGGTACTCGGAGAGGGCCCGTTCCAGCGCCAGCACGTGCGGCCCGCTTGCCACCCAGCCCGAACGCAACACCTCGGCGACGCCCTGTATCGTCTCCTCGTCGAAGGTGGGGCGGGTGAAGGGAAGATAGTCCATGACGAAGGGATGAAAAACGCCATTCTAACCGGAAGCGCCGGGTGTTTTAACGACAACCCGGCGCGTATCGCGCGCGATCAGCTGCATGGGCAGCCCGGCCCCGGCGAACTGCGCGTAGGTCTGCGGCGTCATGAGCGCGAGCGCGTAGCGGTGCCCGCGCCAGGCGCGCTCGAACGCGGGATAGTCCGGCACCCATAAGCGTGGCTCCTGCTCGAGCCCGAAGGACAGCTCATCGCGGAACGCCACCAGCGTGACCGGACGCTTGATGTAGAACGGCAGCGTCTGCTCGTAGGTGCCGACGCTGTAGAACGGTACCCCGGGCTTGAGGTGGGGTTCGATCTGTTTCACGAGGTGATAGGCGGAGCTCGCGGGCGAGAGCGCCTCGTGCCCGGTGAGCCCGAGTTGCGCCGCGAGCAGGCTGGTAAATCCCGCCGCCACGACGGCCGCGGTGATGCGGGCGCGCCACGCGGCGTAGATCGCGTAACCGATGCCGGCGAGCGCAACCGCCGCCGCGGCGATGAGCCATGGAACGTAGTTCTGATAGAGCACCGCCGGTACCTCGTCGCTTGCCAGTTGCACCGCCTGTGGCGCAGCAACAAGCGCGACTCCCGCAACGGCGGCCGCCGGCGCGAGATGCCAGGCGAACGTCTTGCCGTGGTCCAGAAAGGCAGCCTTTACGTTCAGCACGGTAAGCCACTTTCCGGCAAGCAGCGCCAGCGCGGGGAAAATCGGCACGATGTAGGACGGCAGCTTGGAACTCGAGACCGAAAAGAAAACGAAGATGGCTCCTGCCCACACCAGCAGGAAGCGTTGCGGCTGGAAAGCATGCGGCTCGTCATTTGCGCGCCACGCGCGCGCCGCCGCATCGCCCATCGTCACGAGCCACGGCAGCACCCCGGCGGCGAGAATGGGGACGAAATACCACCACGGCTGGTCGCGCTTGTGCACGGTGGTGAGGAAGCGCTCAAAGTGCTCGTGGACGAAGAAAAACCGCGGGAACTCGGGATTGGCGATGCTCACCGCTACGAACCAGGGTGCGGCAATCAGCAGAAACAGCGCCACGCCGCTCGCGAGATGCAGCCTTTTCCACAGCGCGAAGTCGCGCTGTACGAGCGAATAGACGACGAGCGCCGCAGCAGGGAGCACTACGCCGATCAGCCCCTTGGAGAGCACGGCGAGCGCGGCTGCGGCCCACGCGACATGCATCCAGGTGCGATTCTCGCGCGGCGTCGCTGCGGCGTGCTGTGCAAGGAGGAACGCGAGGAGCACCGCAGTCATGAAGAAGGTGACGCCCATGTCGAGCGTATTGACGTGCGCGACAAGCGCGTAGAGCGGACTGCCGGCGAGCACCACGGCGCTGTAGAAACCGGCAACGTTTCCGAACAGCCGCCGGCCTGCGAAAAAGACCAGCAGCAGGCCGAGCCACCCGGTGAGCGCGGGCCACAGGCGCGCGGTCCAGTGGTGCTCGCCAAACATGGTGTAGGCCGCGGCGGTCGCCCAGTACTGCAACGGCGGTTTCTCGAAATACTTGATGCCGTTGAGCCGCGGCGTAAGCCAGTCGCCGCTCACCGCCATCTCGCGCGGGATTTCTGCATAGCGGCCTTCGTCGGGGCGGACCAGCTTGCGGTATTCGAGGTTGCTGAACCAGATGAGGGTGACGGCGAGCAGCAGCCACAGCAAGCTGCGCTGCGCCGGCATCGCGGCGGGAGTCATCGAATTGCGGCAGCGGTAAATGCGCGCAAGTATAGCATCTACCCGTCTCTGCCGAGACAGCGGCGTGCGAGCGCCGCGAACGCATCGTCGCCCGTGTGTTCGAGCTTGAGCACCAGCGCTTGCGCGTAACGCGGATAGTGCTTGAGCGTCGAGCGCGTGTAGGCGGGATCGTAGTGTGTCCCGAGGAGGTCTTCGACCAGCTCGTCCCAGCGGCCCGCCCGTGCAAGCATCTTCCAGCGGTGGATGACGGCGTGGCCGTAGAGGCCGGCCAGGATTTCGAGTCTCGCCATCAGCGCCTGCGGATCGTCGAGGAAATGCGTGTACTCCTGCTTGAGCAGCGCGATCCGCACGCCGACGCCGGCTTCAAGGCGGACGCATTCGCTCTGCCACATGCACGCGATCAGCGACTCCGGGACGCGCAGGTCGCCGATCTTCCTGCTCTCGGCCTCGACGTATGCCGGGCGCGCGGGCGAGAAGCCGCGCAGCACATTCCAGATCAGCGTCTCGAACATCTTCTGGGTGGGCTGCGGGGCGTCGGGTAGCGTGCCGAGCACCGAGCCGCGATGCGCCGCAAGGCCCTCGAGGTCGAGCACTTGCGCGCCGAGACCCGCGAGCGCCGCGAGCAGCCGGCTCTTGCCGCAGCCGGTCAGACCGCACACCGCGCGCCAGCGCAGCCTGGCGGGCAGCGTCTGCAGATCGGCGATTACCTCGCGGCGGTAGGCCTTGTAGCCGCCTTCAAGCCGTCCCACGCGCCAGCCGATTTGCTGCAATACCTGTGCAAAGGCGCCGCTGCGAGTGCCGCCGCGCCAGCAGTAAACGAGCGGCCGCCACGATCTGGGACGATCGAGGAAGCGGTCCTCGATATGGCGCGCGATATTGCGCGAGACGAGCGCGGCGCCGATTTTCTTCGCTTCGAACGAGGAGACCTGCTTGTAGATCGTGCCAACGCGCACGCGCTCGGCGTCGTCGAGCACCGGGCAGTTGATCGCGCCGGGAATGTGGTCCTCGGCGAATTCACCCTCTGAACGGACGTCGATGATCTCGTCAAACTCGGCCAGTTGTGCTACGGTAACGCTCGCTGGGCCCGTGGCGGTGCGGTGGCCCGCGTCGTCGCGCGCGGCCGGTTGGTGCATGATTCGGGGGCGTGGTTGCATCGGTTCGCGGTTCCAGAGACCCTGATTCCGTAACAGCGTACAGTTTACGAGAAAACGGTGAACGATCCGCTAGACATGAAGCAGGTGAGACTGACCCAGCTCTCGCACGGTGGCGGCTGAGGGTGCAAGCTCACGCCAGCGTTGCTGAGCGAAATCCTGTCGCGCTCGCCGGCCGCCGGGGCTTTCCCGGACCTGCTGGTCGGCAACGAGTCGAGCGACGATGCCGCCGTGTATCGCATCAACGATACCCAGGCGATCGTTGCGACCACCGATTTTTTCACGCCGATCGTGGACGATGCGTACGATTTCGGCCGTATCGCCGCGACCAATGCCATCTCCGACATCTATGCGATGGGTGCACGGCCGATACTGGCGCTCTCGCTGCTCGGCATCCCGGTGGGGAAGCTCGCGCTGGACGTGGTGCAACGTATCCTGGCTGGCGGCCACGCGGTTTGCGAAGCTGCCGGCATACCGATCGCGGGAGGGCATTCGATCGATTCCCCCGAACCGCTCTACGGGCTGGCGGTGCTCGGACTCGTGCACCCGGGCAGGGTGAAACGCAACGACCGCGCGCAGGCGGGTGACGTGCTGGTCCTGGGCAAGGCGCTCGGGGTCGGCATCATGAGCGCGGCGCTCAAAAAGGGCGAGCTGCACGACAAGGCTTATCGCCAGATGGTCGAGACCACGACGCAGCTCAACACCCCGGGAATTGCGCTCGCGGAGATCGCGGGCGTCCACGCGTTGACCGACGTTACGGGTTTCGGGCTGCTCGGACACCTGCTCGAGATCTGCCGCGGATCGCAGCTCAGGGCCGAAATCGAGTTCGACGCGCTGCCGATACTTTCGGCGGCGCGCCACCTCGTCGAGCAGGGGTACGCGACCGGCGCTTCCGATCGCAACTGGACCAGCTACGCGGGCGGGGTAACGCTGCCGGAAGGCTGGCCGGAGTGGCGCAGGAAGCTCCTCACCGATCCACAGACAAGCGGCGGGCTGCTGGTCGCGTGCCGCACGGACGCGGCGGACGCGGTGCTCGCGATATTCAAAGAGCAGGGCTTCGACCACGCGCGGCAGATCGGCAGGCTGGTGGCCGGCCCGGCCGCGGTCGCGGTGAGCTGAGCGCTGTCGTGCTCCACTATTAAGCCTCGTGCAACGTGGTGCTGCGCGCGTGGCGCCCGCCGGACCGGGCGAGGGAACGGGCTCGCTCGCGTCGTCTCACCGCTTGAGCATCGGTTCGAGCTTCTTCCACACCGTTTCCAGGATGAGCGGCTGCGCGGCGGCGGTCGGATGCAGGCCGTCGGACTGGAAGTAGTCGCGGTTCTCGGCGAAGCCTTCGAGCAGGAAGGGAACCAGTGGCACGCGCTGGCGTCCGGCGATTTCCCCGAACACGGCGTGGAACTTTTCCGTATAGGGCTTGCCGTAATTGGGCGGCAGCCGCATGCCGAGCAGGAGCACACGCGTACCACGGCTGCGGCAGACCCGGACGATCGCTTCGAGATTGAGGCGCATCGTTTCCGGTTTCTCGCCGCGTAACCCGTCGTTCGCGCCGAGCGCCACGATCACGATCGACGGCCGGTGCCGTCTGAGCGCGGCCTCGATGCGGTTTTTGCCGCCGAGCGTAGTCTCTCCGCTCGTGCTCACGTTGGCGACCGTATAATTGTATTTTTCGCGACGCAGCCGCTCCTTGAGCAGGTTGACCCAGCCCGCATCCTGATCGATGCCGTAGCCTGACGAAAGACTGTCGCCGAGCACCATGATCGTCGCCGCTGCTGCGGCGGCGGGCGACAGCCACAGATACGCGACAAGAAGGAAACGCCACATCATGTCCAAGTCATCCGCGGCGCCCATTGTGCGGGCAATCGCGCTGACCAAGCAAGTAAATACCGGCAACATTCGCTTGACGATACTGAAGGACGTCAGCTTCGAGATTCGCGCGGGAGAAGCGGTGGCCGTGGTCGGCGTCTCCGGCTCCGGAAAGTCGACGCTGCTCGGGCTGGTCGCCGGGCTCGATACGCCGAGTGCGGGCAGGCTGATGATCGACGGCGTGGACCTGTTCGCGCTCGACGAGGACGGACGCGCCGCGTTGCGCGGCAGAATGGTGGGCTTCGTGTTCCAGACGTTCCAGCTGCTGCCGGCGATGACCGCGCTGGAGAACGTGATGTTGCCGCTCGAGCTCGCGGGCGAGCCGGCGGCGCGCGGCGCGGCGCGGGCGATCCTCGAACGGGTGGGTCTGCGCGAGCGGCTGCACCATTATCCGAGACAGCTCTCCGGCGGCGAGCAGCAGCGCGTCGCGATCGCGCGCGCCTTTGTCACCAGGCCCAAGCTGCTGCTCGCCGACGAGCCCACCGGCAATCTCGACGCCGCGACCGGCGCGCAAATCATCGATCTCATGTTCGAGCTCAACCGGGAGAATCACACGACCCTGCTGCTCGTCACCCACGACGAGCAGATCTCGCGGCGCTGCGCGCGCGTGCTCAGGCTCGCCGGGGGCATGCTGCAGGACACGTGACCCGGCCATGACCTTCGTCCGTGAATTCGCACTGGCGGCAAGGCTGTTGTGGCGCGACGGCCGCGCAGGCGAGCTGCATTTGATCGGCGCAGCGGTGGTGATCGCGGTCGCCGCGGTGACCACGGTCGGTTTTTTCACCGACCGCGTCCAGCAGGCGCTCAATCGCCAGGCCAATCAACTGCTCGGCGGGGACCTCGTGCTCGTCGCCGACCGCCCGCTGCCGCCTGAATTCGAGCGCGCGGCGTCCCGGCTCGATCTCGCCACCACCCGCACCATGCGTTTCCTGAGCATGGCGCGGCGCGGCGAGAAGAACCTGCTCACCGGCATCAAGGCGGTGTCGGAAGGCTATCCGCTGCGCGGCGAGGTGCGCATCGCTGACGGCCTCTACGGTCCAGACCGCACGGCGCGCGAGCCGCCGGCTCCCGGCACGGTGTGGGTCGATGAACGGTTGGCGACCGGCCTCGGGGTCACGGCAGGCGAAGAGATCGGCCTCGGGGAGATCAGCCTGCGCGTTGCGGCGATACTGACGCAGGATCCGGACAGCGTGATCGGCTTTCTCAACGCCGCGCCACGCCTGCTGATGAACGGTGCCGACGTCGGCGCGACCGGACTGGCGCAGCCGGCGAGCCGCATCCGCTATCGGCTGCAGATCGCGGGCGAGGATGCGCGCATCGGGGCATTCCGGGCGTGGGCGGCGGGGCGCCTGCCGCCGGGCAGCCGCCTCGAAGGCATCGGTGACGCCCGGCCCGAAATCCGCGCAGCGCTCGAACGCGCCGAGAAGTTCCTCGGCCTCGCCGCGCTGGTCAGCGTGGTGCTGGCGGCGGTCGCGATCTCGCTCGCGGCGCGCCGCTTCCTGCAACGCCATCTCGACGGCTGCGCGATGATGCGCTGCCTCGGCGCGACGCAAGGCGCGCTGGTGCGGCTTCATCTCGTGCACTTTGCCCTGCTCGGCTGCGTCGCAGCCGGGCTCGGCGGCGTGATCGGCGGGCTCGCCCAGCAGGGCCTCGCATACTCGCTGGGGACCCTGATCGCGGTGACGCTCCCCGCGCCGTCGTGGCTGCCTGCGCTGCAGGGCGTCGCGGCGGGCCTGCTGTTGCTGCTCGGCTTCGCAATGCCGCCGCTGGCGGGTCTCGGCCACGTCTCTACGCTGCGCGTGCTGCGGCGCGAGCTCGGGGCGCCCCGCGGCATGGGGCTCGCCGGTTACTTGGCGGGCGCTGCGGTGATCGCGGGGCTCATCTTCTGGAAAGCGGCGGATGCCTGGCTCGGTGCCTACGTCCTGGGGGTGTCCAGCGCGGCGATGATCGCAGCCGGTGCGCTGGTGTGGGTGCTGCTCAAGCTGATGGCGGGCGTGCGCGGCGGCGTCACCTGGCGCTTCGGCGTCGCTAATCTGCGGCGGCGCACGCTGGGGAGCATCATCCAGGTGGTGGCGCTCGCGCTGGGTATCATGGCGCTGCTTACGCTCACCCTGGTCCGCAGCGGCCTGCTCGCGGCGTGGAAGGACAGGCTCGCGCCCGACGCACCAAACCGCTTCATCATCAATATTCAGCCCGATCAGCTCGAACCGATGAACAGGTTCTTCGCCGCGCGCGGCATTGCGCTGCCGCGGGTGTTTCCCATGGTGCGCGGGAGGCTCGTCGCGCTGAACGGCCGGCGCGTCTCCCCCGGCGACTACGCCGACGAGCGGGCGCGTCGCCTGGTCGACCGCGAATTCAACCTGTCGTGGGCGACGAGGCTCCAGGCAGACAACCGGATTGTGGCGGGCCACTGGTGGGGGGAAGAGGCTGCGCGCAAGAACCAGTTTTCGATCGAGCGGGGGATCGCCGAGACGTTGGGCATCAAGCTGGGCGACGTGCTCACCTACGATATCGCCGGCAGCACGGTGGAGGCCGGGGTCACCAGCCTGCGCAAGGTCGATTGGGACACGTTCAACGTCAACTTCTTCGTCATCGCGCCACCAGGGCTGCTCGAAGGATTTCCGGCGAGCCATATCACGAGCTTTCATCTGCCGGCAGGGCGGGCGGGCGTGCTTAACGCGCTGGTGAAAGAATTTCCCAACTTTCTGGTGATCGACATCGCGCAGGTGATGACCCAGGTTCGACGTATCATGGATCAGGTCGCGCGCGCGGTGCAATTCGTCTTCCTGTTCACGCTCGCTGCGGGAGTGATCGTGCTCTACGCGGCAATCGCCGCCACGCTCGACGAGCGTCTGTTTCAAGCGACCATCATGCGCACGCTGGGCGCGAGCCGTGCACAGCTCGCGCGCGCCAACCTCGCCGAGTTCGCCGTGATCGGCGCGCTTGCCGGGACGATCGCGGCGGCTGGCGCGAGCGTGCTCTCCGCAGTGCTGGCGCAGAAATTCCTCAACCTGAGCTATGCCCCAGGATTCGCGGTATGGATCACGGGCGTTGCATGCGGGTCGCTCGGGGTCGCGCTCGCCGGATATCTCGGCGCCCGCAAGGTCGTCAACGTTGCTCCGCTGCAGGTGCTGCGCAGCCTGGGCTGACGGTCGCGCAAGGCGCCGGCCGGCATAGGCCGCGGTGGCGCGCTACGGTATACTCTCACGATCATCCGGGACGGCCATGCTGGAGATCCTCTACGCGGTGCTCGTGTTATTCGTGCTGGTGGCGTTCGTCGTGCTGATCGCGCCGGAACCCTCGCAGTTGCGTGTCGCCGGGCTGCGGGAGGAGAAATAGACGGGCATGGTCGCGCGTCACCTCTTGCCGAGGGTCGCGTTGCTGCTCGCGCTCGGCGCGCTCACTGCGGGGTGCGCCACCGTGGACAGCGTGAAGGATGCGCGCGGCCAGGGCGTGAAACGCACCTTCCGCCAGCCCTACGACGCGGTGTTCGACGCTGCGCTCGCTGCGGCTGCGCAACG
This sequence comes from Betaproteobacteria bacterium, assembly GCA_016199485.1. Taxonomy (GTDB): domain Bacteria; phylum Pseudomonadota; class Gammaproteobacteria; order Burkholderiales; family SG8-41; genus JACQGO01. Next base: position 3,529 of record JACQGO010000334.1, on the reverse strand, counting down.
CAAGCTGGAGCTTGTGGGCCAGCAGCGGGGCGAGGGCCGCATCCTGCTCTCAAGCCGCCCCTCGCTCGGAAGCATGGGGGGCGAGCAGATCGCGGTGTTTGTGACCCGCGCAAGCGACAGCTCGACCACCGTCGAAGTCGTGGCGAAGCCCGTGGTGGCGGCCGTGAGCTTTCCGCCGGACTGGCCCGCGGTGATCTTCGGAGACATCGAGTACGAGCTGGCGAAGCGCAGAATGCCGCGCCGGCCGTGATGGTGCGGTCCGGAGTCCGATGATGTGGCTCAAGCGCTGGCGGCGGGAGCGGGTGCTGAAGCGCGCCGCGGTCGACGACGCTCTGTGGCGGGCGGTGCTCGAGCGTTATCCCTTTCTCGCCGTGCTGTCCGGCGAAGAGCGGGACAGGCTGCGGCGGTGGGCGGTGCTGTTCCTGCACGAGAAGTCGGTCCACGGCGCGAGCGGGCTCGAAATGACCGAGGAAATGCGGCTGACGATTGCCGCGCAGGCGTGCCTCCTGATCCTCAACCTCGACCTCGATTACTTTCGCGGCTGGGTGGAAGTGATCGTCTATGCCGACGAGTTCGTGCCCGAGTACGAGTATACCGACGAGGACGGGGTCGTGCACCGCACGCGCGAGCCGATGGCGGGCGAGTCCTGGCTGCAGGGGCCCGTCATCCTGTCATGGGCCGACACGGTACGTGCGGGCGGCATGGACGGCGTAAACGTGGTGATCCACGAGTTCGCCCACAAGATCGACATGTTGAACGGTGACGCCAACGGCTTCCCGCCGCTGCACGACGACATGAGCCGCAGCGCGTGGTCGAACGCCTTCGGTGCGGCGTACGGGGACTTCTGCGCGCGCGTCGACCGGCGGGAATATACGGCGATCGATCCCTATGCAGCGGAGAGTCCGGCGGAATTCTTTGCGGTGATGAGCGAGGCGTTTTTCGAGATTCCTGACGTCACCGGGCGCGAGTATCCCGAGGTCTACCGCCAGTTGGCGCAGTTCTACCGGCAGGACCCCGCGGGACGACTGACCGGAAGGACAGCCCGCGCGTGAAAAACCTCCTTCTCCAGGCAACTGCGCCCGGGACCTGAATTGGGGACGGTACGCGTGTTCTCTTTCCTGCGTTCTCGTGCGGTGCTCGCGTGGTGTCTGATCGTGCTGCTCGCCGCGCTGGGCAGCGCCGGGCTCATCGCGGCGGCGCGCTTCTACGGCACGGAAACCAGGCTCGCGCAGCTGGCACAGCACGGCAACGCGCGGGCAGTTGCGGATGAAGCGGGGCGCGAGATCCGCGCCGTGCTGGTGGTGCTGGGAGGCGGAACACTGGTTCTCGCTTTGAGCCTCTTGGCCGCGCTCGTCGCGGCGCGGCGCTCGGCTGCGGCCGAACAAGTGCTCCAGCGGGAAAAGGAGCGCGCCGAGGTGACGCTGCATTCGATCGGCGACGGGGTGATCACCGCCGATGCAGGCGGCCGCATCGATCACATGAACCCGGTGGCCGAGCGTTACACCGGTTGGCGCAGCGAGGAGGCGCGCGGACAGCCGCTCGCCGCCGTCTACTGCATCATCGATGAGCGGTCACGCGCGCCGATCGCGGACCTTGCGGCCGCGGCGCACGACGCAAGCGCGCAGGACGCCGAGGCCTCGGCGGTGCGGCTGCTCGACCGCAACGGCCGCGAATGCCCGGTTCGCTACTCGTATGCACCGATCCGTGGCCGCGGCGGCGAGGATCTCGGCAGCATCGTCGTGTTCCACGACATCAGCCAGATCCGCTCGATGGCGCAGCAGCTCATCTGGCAGGCGAGTCACGACGCGCTGACCGGTCTCGTGAACCGGCGCGAGTTCGAGCGCCGGCTCGGCGAGCTGCTCGAGACCGCCAAGAACATGGGCAGGCAGCACGCGCTGCTCTACCTGGATCTCGACAACTTCAAGGCGGTCAACGACACCTGCGGGCACAGCGCCGGCGACGAACTGCTGCGGCAGCTGACCTCGATGATGCTCGCCAAGATGCGGGCGAGCGACACCCTCGCCCGGCTCGGTGGTGACGAGTTCGGGGCGCTGCTCGAGTCGTGCCCGCCCGACCAGGCGGTGCGCATCGCGAACGCCATGCGCGAGACCGTGCGCGAGTTCCGCTTCGTCTGGCAGGAAAAGACCTTCAGCGTGGGCGTGAGCATCGGGCTGGTGCCGATCGACACCGCCAGCGGCGATCTCGACTACGTGCTGAGCATTGCCGACGCGTGCTGCTACGATGCCAAGAACAAGGGGCGCGACCGGGTCCAGGTGTACCGCTCGCAGCGCGTCGAGGAGGCGGGCAAGCAGGACGAGCTGCTGAAGGTGTCGCAGATCAACCAGGCGTTCGAGCTGGGCAGGTTCAGGCTTTATCGCCAGAAAATCGTGCCGCTCGCGGTGCCGGACGCGCCCGAGCCGCGCTATGAAGTGCTGGTGCGCATGCTCGACCGCGCGGACAACCTGGTCCCGCCCACCGGCTTCATGCCGGCCGCGGAGCGCTACAACCTGCTCACCTCGATAGAACGCTGGGTGCTTTCCGCGCTGATCGAGGACCTCGATCACCAGCGGGCGCGCGGCGCCTTCGCGCATCACGGCGCCGGCGGTGAGCATGGTTTTTACTCGGTGAACCTGTCGGGGGCCAGCATCAACGACAAGAGCTTTCCAGATTTCGTGAGGAATCTCCTGACGCGCTACCAGTTGCCGCACGGGCTGCTGTGTTTCGAGATTACGGAGACTACCGCTATTTCGAACCTCACCAAGGCGGCGGAACTCATGCACGAGCTCAAGGGCATGGGCTGCCGCTTCGCGCTCGACGACTTCGGCACCGGGATGTCCTCGTTCGCCTACCTCAAGCATCTGCCGGTCGACTACCTGAAGATCGCCGGCATGTTCATCAAGGACATGGCGCTCGATCCGATGGACTATGCGATCGTCGAATCGATCAGCCGCATCGGCCGCATCCTCGGCATGCAAACCATCGCGGAGTTCGTGGAGGACGCGGAGACGCTGGCGAAGCTGAAGGACCTCAAAGTAGACTTCGCGCAGGGCTACTTTCTCGCCAAGCCGGAGGCGTTGAAGCCGCTCGACGATCCGGCGCATGCGATACTGGAGTTGGCGTGACGGGCACCGTCCCTGCCGTGCGCTGCCTGCTCGCGACCGACGTCGGGGGCACCAAGACCCTCGTCGCGCTCGCCGAAACGCATGAGAACCGCCCGCACATCGTTCACGAGCGGGTCTACGCGAGCCAGCAATATCCGGGGCTCGAGCTGGTATTGCGGGACTTTCTGAGCGACCCGCAGGTCGCCCCGCGCGCCGATGCGATCGCCGCCGTGTGTTGTTCGGTGGCCGGACCGGTCGAGGGGGAAGCCGCAACGCTTACCAATCTTGCGTGGCGCCTGAGCGCGGCGTCGATCGCCGGCGCATTCGGCTTCGGCAAGGTGAGGCTCATCAATGATTTCGAGGCGGCGGGTCTCGGTATCGCGAGCCTCACCGCGGAGGATCTCGCGACGCTCCAAACCGGGACGCCG
>JACQGO010000036.1 GCA_016199485.1 Betaproteobacteria bacterium | reverse complement strand
GGAGGCACTGCTCGAATTGCGGCCGCTGCTGCTCGCGAGCCGCCCGCTCGACGACGTTGAAGAGATCGTGGTCGCGATCCACCCCGACGCGGTGAAGCTCGATGGGCGCGAGCCGGAGACGACGCTTGCGGCGAGGTTTTCAGTGCCCCACATCGCGGCAGCGACGCTGCACCACGGGCACGCCGGCGCGACCGCGTTTTGCAGCGCGACGCTGGCGGCTCCGGCGATAGCGCGGTTGCGGCACAAGGTACGCGTCGTGCTTTTCGACATGACGCAGGCCGGGGGGCACAAGTGGCCGGCGGCGGTGGAGATTCGCTTCCGGGGCGGCGAAGTTCACCGGGCACGGCGTATCGAGGCGCGGGGCGGGCATGGGGAGCCTCACCCGCTTGAAGATATCCTACGCAAGGTCGATGATCTCAGTTCAGCGCCGTATCCCCGCTTCGGCACCGTGATGCGCGAGCTGGTCGCGCTCGCGCCCAAGTGGATGGACGCGCCATGGCCGGATCTCGTGTTCGAGGCGACCGCAGGCTAGTCTCAATGATCGAGGTGTCATGATGATTGCAGCGGTGCGTGTGATGGTGGCAGCGGGCCTTGCCTGCGGCGCGGTCGCGGCGGGCTACGCGGCGGAGGATTATCCGGCGAGACCGGTGCGCATGATCGTGCCCTTCCCGCCCGGCGGCGGAGTGGACGGGGTGGCGCGCATACTCGGCCAGAGGCTGTCGGAGAAACTCGGGCAGCAGGTCGTGATCGACAACCGCGGCGGCTCGGGAGGCATCATCGCCGCGGAGATCGCGGCGAAATCGGCTGCCGACGGCTACACGCTGTTCTTCGGCGGGTCGGCGAGCCACGGCATTACGCCGAATCTGTATCGCAAGCTTCCCTACGACGCGGTCAGGGACTTCGCGCCCGTCATCCTGCTCGGCTCGACGCCGTACATCCTCGTCGTGCACCCGTCGGTCGCGGCAAAGTCGGTCAAGGAGCTGATCGCTCTCGCCAAAGCCAGCCCGGGAAAGCTCAACTACGCGTCCGCGGGCAGCGGCAGCACGCTGCACCTCACGGGCGAGCTGTTCAAGACCATGGCCGGGGTGAACATCGTCCACGTGCCGTACAAGGGCGCGGCACCCGCGCTCGTCGATCTGCTGAGCGGCCAGATCCAGATGACCTTCAATCCCGCCGTCGTCGTGCTGCCGCACGTGAAAGCAGGGCGGCTACGCGCGCTCGCGGTGACGAGCGCGAAACGCACTGCCCTCGCGCCCGAGCTGCCGACGGTGGCGGAGGCGGGGATCGCGGGTTTCGAGGCGGCAGGCTGGTACGGAATGCTCGCCCCGGCGCGCACGCCCGCGGCGATCATCAATGCGCTCAACCGCCAGATCGCTGCCATGCTGGAGGAGAGGGAGTTTCGCGAACGGCTGGCGGCGGTGGGCGTCGAGCCGCTCGGCGGCAGCCCCGCGCAGTTTGCATCGTATATCGGCTCCGAGCTTGCGAAGTGGGGGAAGGTGGTGCGCGTAGCGGGAGCGCGGATCGATTGATATCCATCGTTCCCGGGAACCACACCGGAGGCAAGGAGACATGACAGAGATCGATTGGCACCGTGAGGCCGACGTCATCGTGGTGGGCGGCGGGCTCGCGGGCTACAGCGCGGCGTGCGAGGCCGCTCAGAGCGGAGCGGAAGTGTTGTTGCTCGAGAAGCAGCCGGAAATCGGCGGGAGCACCGTGCTCTCCGGAGGGTTCATCGCGTTCGCGGGTACCGATCTGCAGAAAGCCGCGGGCATCGACGACAGCAACGAGCGGCTGGTACGCGACCTCGAGAATGCCGGCGGTCACCAGAACGACGAGCGGCTGCTGCGCGTCTACGCGGAGCGCCAGCTCGCCGCCTACGAGTGGCTGAAGGCCGCCGGGGTCACGTTCAAGGGCGTGGAGTTGAGCTCGGCGCACTCGGTGCCGCGCGCGCACACGACCGATCCGCGGCTGCTCATGAAGCGCGTCGCCGAGCTGGCGGCGCGCAGTGGCCGCGTGCAGACGCTGCTCGATGCGCCGGCCGAGCGACTGGTCCGCGCCGGCCGCGGCAAGCCGGTGGCGGGAGTGCTCGCGCGGCTCGGCGGCAAAACCGTGGCCATCCGTGCGCGCCGCGGCGTGGTGCTCGCGGCGGGCGGGTTTTCGCGCAATCCGGAGATGCTGAAGATCTTCGCGCCCGGCCAGGCGAGGGCCGTATCCTACGGTGGCGCCGGCAACACCGGCGACGGGATCAGGATGGCGTGGGCGCTCGGCGCGGGGCTGCGCGACATGGGTTACATCAAGGGCACCTTCGGCTTTCATCCCAACGCGCGCACCGAGCCCGGACGCGACTGGACCAAGCTCGCGGTCTACCGCGGCGCGATCGCGATCAACAAGTTCGGCAGGCGCTACGTCGACGAGTCGCTCTCCTACAAGCTGCTGGGGGACGCGGTGCTGCGGCAGCCCGACACGATCGCCTACCAGATCTTCGACCAGGGCATCATGGATCGGGCGACCGACGGCACGCCGCCGTTCGATTTCCGCAGCGCGCAGCGGCGCGGGCTGCTGGTGGAGGCCGATTCGCTCGAGGCGCTCGCGGACAAGCTCGAGCTCGATGCGGCGACGCTCGTTGCCACCGTGAAGCGTTACAATGGCTTTGTCGCAGGGGGCAAGGATGAAGACTTCGGCCGCGACGGTCTGTCCACGCACTACGGCAAGCTGGTGAAAATCGAGCGCCCGCCGTTCTACGCGTATCCGTCCACGAGCGGGCTGATCGCGACGTATTGCGGGCTTACCGTGGATCCGGGGATGCGCGTCGTGGACGTGTTCGATGAGCCGATCGAGAGGCTCTACGCGGCGGGCGAGCTGATCGGCGGATTCCACGGTGTCGCCTATATGACAGGTTCCTCGCTTGGGAAATGCATCATATTCGGACGCATCGCCGGACGCAACGCGGCGATGGCCGACTAGTCTCGGAAACGCGATGCGGCGGGGCGCACGGAATGTGAGCGCACGCATCAGGCAGACCCCCGGGATTTCAAAAACGAGAACAGGAGGAGGATGGACATGAAAAATCGCTGTCGCACGGCATTCGCATTGTTCGCGTTGTCGCTCTTTGGCGCGGCCGGTGTCGCCGGAGCCCAGGCCTATCCCGACCGATCGATCCGGCTCGTCGTGCCGTTTGCGCCGGGCGGCGGGACGGACCTGACCGCGCGCGCGATCGCCCAGAAGCTGTCGGAAGCGCTCGGCAAACCGGTGATGGTCGACAACCGGGGCGGCGCGGGAGGGGTCATAGGCGCCGACCTGGTCGCCAAAGCCGCGCCGGACGGCTACACGCTGGTCATGGGCACCCCGGGCTCGATGACCATCAATCCCAACCTGCGGAAGAACATGCCGTACGACACGCTCAGGGATTTCGCGCCGATCACCCAGACGACGATCAGCCCGTTCATCCTGGTCGTGCATCCCTCGCTCCCGGTTTCCACGGTGAAAGGGCTCATTGCGCTCGCAAAACGGAGGCCAGGGGCGATCAACTTCGGCACCGCGGGCAACGGTTCCGTCGCGCATCTCGCGGCCGAGCAGTTCAAGGCGATGACCGGAGTGCAGATCACGCACGTGCCTTACAAGGGGAGCAGCCAGTCGCTGATCGACCTGCTCGCCGGGCAAGTGCAGATGGTCTTCGAGAACCTCCCGGTCGTCCTGCCGCACATCCGCGCAGGAAAGCTCAGGGTGCTGGCGGTCGGGACGCGCACGCGCTCCGCCCTGCTGCCGGAATATCCGACGGTGGCAGAAGCCGGCGTCCCCGGGTACGAGGCGAGCACCGCGTTCGGGATGCTCGCGCCGGCGAAGACACCCAAGGAAATCATCGGCAGGCTGAACCGCGAAGTGGTGAAAATTCTTCGGTCCGCGGAGATCAAGGCGAGCTTCGGCGCGCTCGGACTCGAGCCGGTGGGCGGCACGCCCGAGCAGTATGCCGAGCATCTGCGCGCGGAGCTCGCGCGGTATGCGAAAGTGATCAAGACGGCGGGGATCAGGATCGAGTAGCAGCCCCTCTACCCGTCGCGCTCGAGCACCGCGCGGATCGCTTCCACCGGCACCTTGATCTCGAGCCCGGCGCGCTCTTCCTGCAGCAGCAGGAAAGAACGCGAGTCGCGCTCGCCCCAGCCGCGGTTCAGCGCCTCGGTCATTTCCGCGTGCGTGAGACTCGCGGCGCGCATCGGCACGCCGAGCTCGCGCGCAAGCCCGGTGGCGAGCGTTACGTCCTTGTGCGCGAGCTTCAGCGCGAAGTCGGGCGGCTCGAATTTCCCGGTCAGGAACTGGTCGGCGATGCGGTCGAAGGTGCGCTTGCGCCCGAGCGAGCCCTGGCGCAGCGCCGACCACAGCGCGAGCGGCTCGACGCCCGCTTTCACGCCCATCGTGAACACTTCGGCGATCGCGGTGAGGATCGCGTAGCCCGCGCAGTTGTGCACGAGCTTTGCGACCGAGCCCGCGCCGATCGGGCCGATGTAGAGCACCTGGTCGCCGATCGCGTCGAGCACCGCGCGGTATCTGTCGAACGCCGCGCGCTCGCCGCCGACCCACAGCGCGAGCTTGCGCGTTCTCGCGCCGCGCGGGCCCCCGCTCACCGGAGCATCGAGCATCGCGATGCCCTTCGCGGCGAAGCGCTCATGCAAGCGCCGCACCACGGTGGGCGAGTTGGTGCTGAGATCGAACCACGCCGTTCCCGGCCGCATGCCTTCGAACAGGCCGTCCGCTACGACTTCGACCTCGCGCGGGCCGGGGAGCGAAGTGAAAACGACTTCCGAGCCCGCGGCGACCTCGCGTGAGCCTTCCGCCCAGCGTGCCCCGGCTTCGAGATGCGGTTTCGCCGCCTCGCGCCTGAGATCGTGGACGAGGAGATCGTGACCCGCCGCGCGGACGTTCAACGCCATCGAGCTTCCCATGGTTCCCAGACCTATGAATCCGACGCGCATGTGATTCGATCCTCCCGGTTGTGGTGGCTCCCGGCGGGGGACTCCGCCGGCGCCGTGCCTGAATATTCTGCGCCGGAATTTTTCGAAAAAGGAAAAAATGACCCCGCCCCGATTTCGTTCCATAATTATAAAACCGCAGGGGAGGAAAATCGTTCTTTGTCACGGAGAGGAGGATCGCGTCATGAATCCCACGTTGCGTCGCTCTTTCCCGGCATTGCTGTGCCTCGCGTGCATCGGCGCGGGCCCCGCTGCAGCGCAGGGCTATCCCGTCAAGCCGATACGCATCATCGTGCCGTACGCGCCCGGGGGTTCCACCGACGTGGTGTTCCGGCTCCTCGCGCCGAAACTTACCGAGGACCTGGGCCAGTCGGTGCTGGTGGAGAACCGTCCCGGCGCGGCTTCCACGGTCGGCCTCGAGCTGGTCGCGAAGTCCGCGCCGGACGGCTACACGGTGGGCGTCGCGAACATCGCGTACGGCGCGAACCCGACGCTCTACAAGAAGCTGCCGTTTGATTCGCAGAAGGACTTCCTGCCGGTGAGCCTGGTCAGCATCGTCACGATGGTGCTTTCGGTGCATCCCTCGGTGCCGGCGCGGTCGGTGAAGCAGTTGATCGCCCTGGCAAAAGCCAAACCGGACAGCCTCGTTTACGGCTCCGCCGGCAACGGCAGCGCGAACCATCTCGCCACGGCGCGCTTTGCGCACATGACCGGGACCACCCTCTTGCACGTGCCCTACAAGGGCGGCGGGCCGGCGGTGGTCTCGATCGTGAGCGGCGAGACCGCGGTGCTGTTCGCCACCATCCCCTCGGCGATCCAGTATTTCAGGAACGGGAGGCTCATTCCGCTGGGCGTGAGCCGGGCAAGGCGCAACCCCGCGCTTCCCGATATCCCCACCGTCGCCGAGGCGGGTGTGCCCGGGTACGAGGCGATCGAGTGGAACGGCATGGTGGTGCCGGCCGGGACGCCCGCCGCAGTCATCGACCGGCTGCATCGGTCGGCGGTGAAGGCGCTGGCGATCCCCGACATCAGGGAACGCATCATCGGTCTGGGCGCGGAGCCGGTCGGAAACTCTCCCAAGGAGTTCGGCGCGTTCCTGAAGAACGAGCTTGCCGTCTGGGGCAAGGTCGTCAAGGAAGTCGGCATGCGCATCGACTGACGGGCATCCGGCGTCCGGCACGCAGCCGCCTGAACGAAGAAGATGCCGGCGTCCGCTCGCCGGTACGTCAAACCGCCTTTGAAAAAGCGAGGCAGGAAGTGAAGTAATGTCGTCCAACGGTCCGTGGATCGAGCATTTTCCCGGCAACCTCATCTGGTCGAACGCGGCGCTCGTCACCAAGGGGATGGCGCCTTACGGTGCGGTCGCGCTCGGCGAGATCGACGAAGTCTGCGAGCGGCTCAGGCAACGCCAACACGAACCCGACGCATGGCGCGAGGAGTGGTGCGCGATGGCGGCACGCCTCGAGCGTATCGCCGATCAGGCCGCCGCCGAGGGACGCCAGCTCACCGCGGGCGACTACTACCTGCGCGCCGGCATGTACTACTTCACCGGGGAACGCTTCGTGTTCCCGGGCGAGGAAAAACGCGAAATAGGCCGCAGGGCCCTGCGCTGCCAGCACGAGGGGCTCACGCGCCGCCACCCGAACATCGAACGCGTGGAGGTTCCGTACGAGGGCGCGACGCTGCCGGCGCTTTTCATGAAGGCGCCGGGTGTTGCGGGGCGGGCGCCGGCGGTGGTGGTGTTCGACGGCATGGACAACTGCAAGGAGATGAGCGTGCTCTTCGCCGGGCTTGAGTTCGCGCGGCGCGGCATGCACACGCTCGCGATCGACGGGCCGGGACAGGGGGAGTCGCTGCGATTGCGCGAGCTCTACGCGCGCCACGACTACGAGGTACCGGGGACAGCCGCATACGAATATGTCGCCGCGCGGCTGGAGGTCGATGCGAGGAAGGTCGCGATCATGGGCTACAGCTTCGGCGGCTACTATGCCTCGCGCATCGCCGCGTTCGAAAAGCGCTACGCCGCAGCAGTCGCGATGAGCGCGCTGCACTGGGACCTCGCGGGCTGGCAGCGCGAAATCAGGCGCAGGCAGGAGGCCGATCCGAAAACGACGCCGCAATCGACGTTCCATTTCCGGTGGATCATGGGCTGCCTCGATGACGCGGATGCGGCGATCGAAAAAGCGGAGCGCTTCTCCCTCGTCGAGGTCGCGTCCGAGATCACCTGCCCGTTTCTCATCGTTCACGCGCAGGATGACCGCGTCGTGCCGGTCGGCTCCGCCCGCAAGCTCTACGAGGCGGTGGGTTCCAGGCGCAAGCACCTGAAGATACTCACCGCCGGGGAGGGCGGCTCCTACCACGCGCAGGCCGACAACCGGCAGGTGGGGATCGACTACATCGCGGACTGGATCAGCGCTAACATCTAGACTCCATATTTTCCGCCTGGGAGGGCTCCATGGACATGCAGACCGCCACCGACAAGCTGCTCGCCCGCAAGGACGGCGCGGTCGGATGGATCGTCTTCAACAATCCGCAGAAGCGCAACGCGATGTCCCTCGAGATGTGGGAAGCGCTGGGGACCGTGCTTGATGATTTCGCGCGGGACACCGCGATCCGGGTGGTGATCCTCAAAGGGGCGGGCGAGAAGGCGTTCATCTCTGGCGCGGACATCTCGGAGTTCGGGGAGAAGCGCGCGACGCTCGCCGCGGTTGCGGCCTACGACGCCGCTTCCGACCGCGCAAACCGGGCGCTGCGCGACTGTCCCAAGCCAACGATCGCGATGATCCGCGGCTACTGCCTCGGCGGCGGGATGAGCGTCGCGGTGTGCTGCGACCTGCGCATCGCATCGGAGGACTCGCGCTTCGGCGTGCCGGCGGCGAAGCTCGGCGTGGGCTACCGCTATGAAGCGCTCAAGCGCCTGGCGGACCTCGTCGGGCCGTCGTTCACGGGGGAGATTTTCTACACCGGGCGCCAGTTCGACGCGCAGGAAGCGCTGCGGATGGGGCTCGTGAACCGCGTGCTGCCGCCCGCGGGGCTGGAGCAGTATGTGCTGAAGTACGCGGCGACGATCGCGGAGAACGCGCCGCTCACGATCGCCTCGGTGAAGCGCAGCCTGCTCGAGATGGCGAAAGACGCGGGCGAACGCGACCTCGCGCTGTGCAAGAAGATGGTCGAAGCCTGCTTCGCGAGCGAGGACTACGTCGAGGGCCGCAACGCTTTCATGGAGAAGCGCAAGCCGGTGTTCAAGGGGCGCTAGCCCGCATGTTTCACGGCGGCCACGGTTTTGGGGTTATGAGATCAAGTTGCGCTGGCGGGCGCCTGCGGCATGCGGGCTTGACTGTTTTTTGAGCAATTTCGCGAGTTGCGGCGACACTTCCCCCTTACCCCCGTTGT
>JACQGO010000345.1 GCA_016199485.1 Betaproteobacteria bacterium | reverse complement strand
CGGTAGGTCATGCACTCGATGAGCGTCGGGCCTTCCCCGCGGCGCGCGTGCTCTGCTGCCTCGCGCACCGTCGCGTGTACCCGCAGCAGGTCGTTGCCGTCGATGGTGACACCGCGCACGCCGTAGCCCACTGCACGACTGGAGAGTTCCTTCACCCGTACTACCGAAGCGATTGGCGTCGATACGGCGTATTGGTTATTTTCGATGATCACCACGATGGGCAATCTCCGGAACGCCGCGAAGTTCATGCCCTCGTGGAAATAGCCGGTGTTTGTCGCGCCGTCACCCAGCATCGCCACCACCACCCGACCCGTTGCGAGATACTGCTGGGTCAATGCGACCCCCACCGAGGTGACCAATCCGCTGCCGAGCATCCCCGTCTGCGCGAGCAACCCGACCTGCGGCACCGGGCTGTGCCAGTGCGCCCACCGCCCCCCGCAAATCGCGCCCTCCCGATCGAGGAACGCCGTCATGAGGTCGATGAGCGGGGCGCCGCGACACAGATAGACGCCCATGCCGCGTATCGACGGACAGATGAGATCAGAGGGCTCGATCGCGGCACAGGTCCCGACCGCAATCGCTTCCTGGCCGAGGCTCAAGTGATACTCGCCGACCATGTGCTCCCCCGCCTTCCACATGGCCTCGCACCTTGATTCAAACTCACGCACCAGCACGAGCTGCTCCATCATGCGGAGCAAGGTCTCGCGACCGACTTCCTGAGGCTGCTGCAGCGAGGTTCGGATGGATGATGAGGATTGCATATTGATCGTCTTCCCCTCCGGACTACGGTCATTCCCGCGTGACCGGCGTCAGCACCGGTTTGCCCGCGAAGTGCGCGCGCAAATTGGCAAACAGCAGATCGTGGCGTTCCTGACGGATTTCCCGCGTCGAGGTTCCAATGTGCGCCGCCAGCACGACCTGCTCCATGTGCATCAGCTCCTGTGGAACCCGCGGCTCGTCCGCGAACACATCGAGCGCTGCGCCCGCGATCTGCTTGTCGCGCAGAGCAGCTGTCAGAGCGGGTTCGTCGACGACCGAACCCCGTGCGACGTTGACAAGAAATCCTTGCGGTCCCAGCGCGCGGAGGATCCGCGTATCGACCAGGTTGCGGGTCGCCGGAATTCCCGGGCACGTCACCGCCAAGCAGTCGGCGTCGCGCGCCATTGCTTCGAGATCGGCGTAGTACGGATACGGCACGTCGGGCTTCTGCCGCGGGCCGTGGTAGCACACCTTCATGCCAAACGCCTGCGCCCGCTTTGCGACTTCACGGCCGATGTTGCCGAGCCCGATAACGCCGCAGGTCTTGTTCCCGGGCGCGCTGCCGAGCGGGAAACCGCCTTGCAGCCACTTCCCGGCACGCACGAAGCGATCGCATTCGCAAATGCGCCGCATCACCGCAAGGATCAGCCCCATTGCCAGATCCGCCACCGCAGCTGCTGACGAGTCGGGCGTGTTCGTCACGATCACCCCGCGCTCCCTCGCGGCCGCCAGGTCAAGCGTGCCGTGGCCAACGCCCCAACACGCTACGATTTCGACCTTGGGCAGAGCTTCAAGGTGCCCGCGGTTGAATCCAACCAATCCTGTCGTCACCGCCCCGCGGACACGTGCGGCGATATCGTGCAGAAAGCGCTTGGGATCCGGGGCGGCCCACAGCTTGAAAACGTTGAACTCGCGCTCCAGCGCCTCCAGCGTCGGCGCATAGACGGGGGTGATGACGAGGAGTTCGACTTTAGTGTTCATTTGAGCTCACCATCGTCCAGCAAATGTTCCGGCGCCTCATGCCACCAGCGACATCAGTTCCCGAACGTTTTTCAGCTGTTCCAATTGCATCACCGCTCGGTGAATCGCTTCCGCCCGCTGCCGCGGGATGGCGCGCTCCGCATTGGCGAAGAACTTCGCCACTACCCCGTCGGGAGTCAATGGATTCTCCGGGCTGCCGCGCTCGATTCGCTCCCGATGCTCGTGCATGGTTCCGCCCCGGGTCCGAACCCTCACCCACGCCGGGCGGCGGCGGGGGTAGACCTCCATTTCAGGATCGATGGTATGCCGCACCTTCTGGGTCAGCGCCAGAATGCGAGGATCGCGAATCTTCTCCTCGGTGAAGGAACCCACGTCCACGCGGCCATCCGCCAGCGCCACCGCCACCACGTATGGGAGGCTGAATCGCGCCGCGTACGTCGTCGGCGGCCTGACCTTCACGTCCTGAGGCGTCAAGTAACGACGCACCGATTCGGACCCTACCACAAGTTCGATCTCCTCGATCTCCTCAGCTTGGATTTCATGCTCCTTCTGCAACCAAAGCGCACAATCGATCACGCTTTGCAGCGAGCCGGAGGTCGGGTAGGGTTTGTAGGAAGCGCGTGGGGTTTCCCACTCGCTGCCCAGCCCGCGAGTCAACTGCGCCAAGTCGCACCGCTCCAGCCCCACATACGCGTTGTAAAGCCCCCACCGCCCTTCCAACACCGCGGCGGGTGCCAAATAACCCCGCCGCCCCAGCTCCACCGCCACCAGCCCTCCGAGCGCCGCCCACCCCGGACAGAGTGGCTTCGACCATGTCCCGTCGTCCGCCGTCGCTCGCAGCCCGGTGCCAAACACCCCGCATTGTCCCATCGCCCGCGCCAGCCCCGCCTCGTCCAGCCCCGCCAACCGCCCCGCCACCAGCGCCGCAACGTACGACCCGCACACCCCCGTCGCCTGCCACCCGCGCGCGTGAAACTCCCCAGGCGCCACCAACCCCATCCGAATCAGCACCTCGTAGCCCGCCACCAGCGCCGTCAATAGCTCCTCTCCCCCGACATCGTGTGCCTCCGCCGCCGCCAGTCCCGCCGGCACCACCACCGCACTCATGTGCATGATCGAGCGCCCGTGCACATCATCAAAGTCGATCCCGTGCGCCAACGCCCCGTTCATCCACGCGGCACCCGGCGCCGACCAGCCCCCACCACGCTTGACCACCGTGCACGGCCCCGCCCCTGCCAGCCCCCGCGCCACCTCCGCCGCCTGCGCCGCATACTCCATTCCGGTGGTCACGAAACACACACCCAGGGTGTCCAGCACCCGCAGCTTCACATCCTCCACCACCTGCGCCGGAAGATCGTCAAACCGCAACTGCCGCGCAAATTGCGCCAGCCTCTCCGTATATGTCGCCATCGTCTCCCTCAAAGCGCCAGCAGCTCGCCCCCGTTCACGTACATCGTTTGCCCCGTCACGAACTCCGCGACCGGGCTCGCCAGATACACGCACATCCCCGCCACATCCTCGGGCCGCACCGCCCGCCCCATCGGAATCCGGCTGATGCGCTGGGAATTCTCGGAGCGCTTGGGAAACCCGAAATGAGTGGGAATGACGTTATTGGCGGTGATGCCGGAGCCCGCAAACTCGATGGCAACCGCCCGTGTGAACCCGACCAGCGCCGCCTTCGCGGCTGCGACATGTGCCCGTTGCGGTCGAGGCGCGACCGCCGCCGTATTCGCGATGCTGATGATGCGCCCGAAACCGCGGGAAAGCATATCGTCGATGATCGCCTTCGTAAGATGGAATGCGCCCCCCAGGACCACGCTCATGACTTGGTCCAGATCCGCCTTCGTCAACTGCTGGAACGGCACGTTGTAGCGGAGCGCTGCGCAGTGCACCAGGATATCGATAGGCCCAAGAGCCGCACGCGCTTCCTGGACCATGCGTCCCACCTCTTCAGCGCTGCCCACATCCCCGATGACGGCACACCCTTTCGACCCCAACGCCTCGATCTCCGCCACCGCTCCTTCGGCCTCCGCCCGGTTGCTCCGCGCGTTGACCGTCACATGCGCGCCCGCCTGCGCCAAGGCCAGCGCAACGCCGCGACCGAGGTAGCGCCCCGATCCGGTGACAAATGCCGTATGGCCGGCGAGCGGTGCAGTAAGATTCACCAAAGGCCTCCTCCTTCTCCAATCCCCTTCACTTCACAAGCCCCATTTCCTTGACCAATTGCTCATACAGCTTTGTTTCAGCCTCCACAGCGGAGGCCATGGCCGGTCCCTCCAGCCAACGCTCGGCCAGCGCGCCCCGCTGGGCGTATTCTTTCCACTCCGCGGTCACCATCATCGCCTTGATCGCGCGCCGATAATAAACCGCCGCCTCTTCAGGAATTCCGGGCGGCGCCGCAAAGGAGCGGAAGGCCGAGAGGTCGATGCGGTAGCCAAGGGAGGCGAACGTGGGCACATCCGGGTATTGCGCCAACGACGCCGACGTGGCGAGGAATTTCAGGCTGCCGGCTTTCACGTGTTCCAGCACCTCAGTGGGCTGCTCGAGGATGAAGTCCACGTGCCCGCCCAGAAGCGCGACCACCGCCGGGCCGCCCCCGCGAAATGGAACGTAGTTGAATTCCACCCCGGCCTGAGCGCTCAATAGACGCCCGATCAGCGACCCAAACCCCCCAAACGGCGGCCCACCCTGACTGATCTGCTTGGGTCGCCGGCGCGCCGCTTCAGTCAAGTCCTTCAGCGTCAAATAGGGTGCGTCGCCTTTCGTGATCAGCGCAGTCGGCTCCACCACCATGATGACGATGGGCGTCAGACTCCGCAGCGAAAGCTCCCACTTCCTCACCAGGGGCCTTCCCACCATCGTTGCGGTCGCCAACATGAGCATGTGCGGGTTTCCGCGGTTCGCCACAGCCATCAGGCGCAGCGCCTCCAAGCCCCCGCCGCCGGTGACATTGGTGACTTGTACCCGCTGGGCCACCAAGCGGTGCGCCTCCCAGATGCTGACGATCTTGCGCGACAGCACGTCTCCCGTGGATCCGGGGCCTCCTACCACCACGATCGTGATGGGCTTGGTCGGCTCCCAGGCCCACGCCGCCCCCGCCGGCGAGAGCGCGGCAGCCACTGCCAAGAACACATAGAGCCAATTCCAGACCTTTTGCCGGAACAGGTGTGAAACCGGTCGTTGCTCCTGCACCTTCATGTTCGCTCCCCTTTCTCCGAGGAACTCCACGGCGGATTGATTCCAACTTTTCGGCGCGATATGCACGTCCGTCACTCTTGTGCAATACCAGCGCGCTTCACTACCTCTGACCATTTTTTCACCTCCGCTGCAATGTAGTTCCGGAACTCCTGGGGCGTACGCGATGTCGCCTCCGCGCCTTGATTCGCTATGCGTTCCTGCACTTCCGGCAGGCGCAAGATTTTGTCGACCTCGCGGTGCAAGAACTCGACCATGCGCCGCGGCGTGGCCACCGGGGCAACGATGCCGAACCACGCGCTCACGTCAAAATCCGGGACCGCTGTTTCGGCGATGGTCGGAACGTTGGGCGCCGCGGTGGAGCGCTTCATGCTGGTCACGGCGATCGGTCGCAGCTTGCCGGCGTTAACGTGGGGGAGCACCAGCGTCAACGGGGCGAACATCACCTGGACCTCACCGCTCAGCAATGCCGTCACCGCCAAGCCGGCGCCCTTGTACGGGATGTGCACGAGATCGACGCCGGCTGAAATCTTGAAGAGTTCCACCGCGAGCTGGCCCGAGGTTCCGACGCCTCCGGATCCATAATTGAGCTGGCCGGGCTTG
The DNA here is from genome assembly GCA_016199485.1 of Betaproteobacteria bacterium. Classification (GTDB taxonomy): domain Bacteria; phylum Pseudomonadota; class Gammaproteobacteria; order Burkholderiales; family SG8-41; genus JACQGO01. The sequence continues at coordinate 3,227 of JACQGO010000345.1, read as the reverse complement.
GCACGTGCCAACGCGATCAACTCCTTCGCGGAACGCGCGGGCACGTTCGGCGCGACCACCACCAAGTTGGTGCCGGACGCGACTTGGGCTACGGCGGCGAAGTCGCGTACCGGATCGTATCCAGGCCTCCGGTAAAGGCTGGGGCTGATGCCGAACGCGGTCGCGACGAACAGCAACGTATACCCGTCAGCGGTAGCCCTGGCTACGAGTTCGGTCCCGAGGTTGCCGCCGGCTCCGGCACGATTGTCGATCACTACCGCCTGACCGAGCGCTTCTGCGAGTTTCTGCCCGATCATCCGCGCGAAGATGTCCGAGATGCCGCTGGGTGCGAACGGTACTACCATCCTGACCGGCCTATTTGGATACTGTTGGGCGTAAGCGAGAAGGGCATCTCCCGCTGCCAGGCACGAGGAGACCGTCCATACTGCGATGATCCGAACGCTCAGCTTCAAGCGGGCAGCAAAGCGTGCTGAGGTTACGCTTCGCAGGGACATCGGTGAGGTCTCCTCTCCGTTGCTTGGTCTTTATGCGTTGCCATCCGCCCGTGCCTTACAGATTATCGATGATTTTCCAGGATCCCGGCTCAGGATGCATGACGTACTTCTTCTCGTTGGAAATCTTGTCGACAAAAATGCTTCCCTCTTTCATGACCATCTTGAAGTTGTCCCGTTCCTGAAGCATCCTGATATCGCGGGACGGGTCGCCCTCTACTGCGATGACGTCGGCCAGCTTTCCTGGCTCCAACGTCCCGAGATCCTTGCCCAGACCAAGCGCTTCGGCGGCGTTCTTCGTAGCCGTCTGAATTGCTTCCATCGGGGTCATGCCGAGCTTCACGTAAATCTCGAGTTCTGCAGCGTTGTTGCCCATTTCCGGGTCCAGCCCGATGTCTGTTCCCATCGCAAGCTTTACGCCGGCTTGATGGAATTTCTTGAAAGATTCGAATGTGTAGGGTTGGATCTTCTTCATCTTGGTCAACACATTCTGCGGTGTGCCGATCCGGCGTCTGACTTCGATGGCGTGGTCCGTCCTGTGGGAAAGCGTGGGGATTACGGGAATTCCGGTGTCCTTGATCATCGCGATCGTTTCATCGTCGGTAAATACGATGTGCTCGATCGTGTCGACACCAGCCTTGACGCACATGCGGTGAGACTGCGTAGTGAAGCAATGTGCCGCCACCGGTTTGTGAAACGCATGGGCTTCGTCGACGATTGCATCCAGCTCCTCTTGAGTCATGTTCCTCACATCGGGCTCTTCGTCGGCAGTCCCGCCGCCGCCGGACACGCTGGTCTTGATGAAATCCGCCCCGGTTCTCAGTTGTTCCCGCGTCTGCCGACGCAATTCCCATGGCCCGTCCGCGACCATGTCCGGCTGACGTAAGGCCGCGCGCGGCAACACGAGATCGAGATGGGAATTCGTTATGATCGCCCGCCCGCAGACGATCAATCTGGGTCCAGGCACGATCCCGGCATTGATTGCGTCCCGAACGGCACAAAACTCCGCGGTAAATTGGCCACGGGGCGTCACTCTCCCCAGATCTCTTATGGTCGTGAAGCCCATCTCGAACAACATGTGGGCGTGGAAAAGCACATAAAAGGATTCCAGTTGGGGGGTTACTTCGAATATCGCAACCCGGTAATTATTGAACGTCGCCGCGTTATAGGCCGCGAGATGGGCATGGCAGTCGAACATGCCGGGCATGAGGGTGCACTTGCGGGCATCGATAACTTCCGCGCCACGCGGCACTTTGATCCGCCCCGCGACACCGATGGCCTTGATTCTTTTGCCCTCAACGACGATGGTCGGGTTCCTGGTGACAGCGCCACCGTTTCCGTCGATCAGTCTGCCGCCGTTGATTACGCTCAGTTTCCTGTCAACTTTAGACATTCACGTTTCTCCGCATGTCGCCAAACAAGTTAATCTCGTTGTTTCTCCGCGCCCGGAATACGCGCCAGACCTCCCGCGGCGGGAATCCCCGCGGCATTAGAGGGGACTCTTAATTGTCCGCGAGCTTGAGCGCTTTCACCACCTTGGTCCATTTTTCGGTCTCGGACTTGATATAAGCAGCAAATTCCTCGGGGCTGCCGCTCGGCGCGGGTTCGATGCCCTGCTTCAACAGCATCTCGCGGACGTCTGGAAGGTTGAGGGCCGTCACGGTCGCCCGGTACAAGCGCTCCACGATCGGGCGCGGTGTGCGAGCCGGGGCAAGCATCCCGTACCAGTTGGTCGCTTCATACCCCTTGACCCCCGCCTCTGCGACGGTGGGCACGTCCGGCAACACTCCTGCGCGCTTCGCACCGGCAACCGCGAGCGCGCGCGCCTTGCCGGCTTTCACCTGCGGCAAGATGGTCGATATCATGCCAACCAGCATCTCGAGTTGCCCTGAAACGACAGCGGTAATTCCCAACGTGCCGCCTTTGTAGGGCACGTGCACTATGTTTACCTTCGCCATCGTGTTGAACAGCTCCCCTGCGAGGTGCCCCGGACCGCCGACGCCCGCGGACGCGTAATTGAGCGCTCCGGGGTGCGACTTGGCAAGCGCGATCAGCTCCTTGATCGAGTGAACGGGAAGCGACGGATGGATGACGAAAACGATCTGTAGTGCAACAGCGTTGCTGATCGGCGCGAAGTCCTTGATCGGGTCGTATGGGACTTTGCGGATTAATGGAGAGATCACCTCCGCGCCAAACGTGCCAAGGTGAATAGTGTAGCCGTCCGGGGCGGATTTCGCGGCGAGCTCGGCACCAATAACGCCCGCCGCACCGGGACGGTTGTCCACGATGAATCGCTGCCTGAATGTTTTATCGTAGCTTGACGCAAGCAGCCGCGCGACAATATCCGTGCCGCCTCCTGGTGGGAAACCGATGATGATGGTTACCGGCTTGCTCGGGTAGCCCTGGGCGAATACTGTGGACGTACCCGAGCTGGCGAAAAGCGAGAATACGAAGCCGGCTGCCAAGGCCGCGCGAACGACGAGCTGAGGGAATCGTCGATATTCGGGGGCTACAAATAGATTCCTCATGTTCTCCTCCTTGCTTCCGGGGCGAACCCTATCGCGCCCCGGCAGTGGTTCGAGTAAGTTCCGCAACGTCGTCCAGGCGCTGGATCGAGCGCCCAAGCTCCAACAACCGGCGCGCGCCGGCGTCTGTCAAGGCGCGGCGTGCACAGTCCAGGAATTTTTCTTCATGCTCGGCCGGCGGCATGGGCCATGCAGGCGAGCCCGGCGTCTT
>JACQGO010000332.1 GCA_016199485.1 Betaproteobacteria bacterium | reverse complement strand
TTCGGCATCTATCTCATTTCCGACGGCGCCAACAAGCCGTACCGCATGAAGATCCGCGCGCCCGGGTTTGCCCACCTTTCCGCGATGGACGAGATGGTGCGGGGGCACATGCTCGCGGACGTGACCGCCATGATGGGCACGCTCGATATCGTTTTCGGCGACATTGATCGTTGAAAGGCAAATAAAGAAGAAGACATGAACGCTCCGATGGTTTTGAGCCCCGAGGCGCTGGCGAGAATCGACCGGGCGACCGCGAAGTATCCATCCGACCAGCGGCAGTCAGCGGTGATGGCGGCGCTCACCATAGCGCAGGACGAGAAGGGGTGGCTTTCGACCGAGACCATGGACTTCGTGGCGCAGTATCTCGGCATGCCGCCGATCGCGGTCTACGAGGTCGCGAGCTTCTACACCATGTACCATCTCAAGCCGGTCGGCAAACACAAGCTCACCATCTGCACCAACCTGCCGTGCGCGCTGCAGGGCGCGACCGCGGCGGCGGAGCACCTCAAGCAAAAGCTCGGCATCGGCTTCAACGAGACCACCGCCGACGGTCTGTTCACCCTCAAGGAGGGCGAGTGCATGGGCGCGTGCGGCGATGCGCCGGTGGTGCTGCTCAACAACAAGCGCATGTGCTGTACGATGACCCCGGACAGGCTCGACGCGCTGATCAAGGAGCTGAAGTGATGGGACTGCCCGTTCCACCTTTTGCCCACGACGTGTTCGGTCCCGACGCGATCATTCTCAAGGGCCTCGACGGCCTCAACTGGAGGCTCAAGGACTACGAGGCGCGCGGCGGTTATCAGGCGCTGCGCAAGGTGCTGGCCGAAAAAATCCCGCCGGAGGCCATCGTCAACGAGGTGAAGAAATCGGCGTTGAGAGGCCGCGGCGGCGCGGGTTTCCCGGCGGGGCTCAAGTGGAGCTTCATGCCGCGCCGGTTTTCCGGGCAGAAGTACCTGGTGTGCAACTCCGACGAAGGCGAGCCCGGCACCTTCAAGGACCGCGACATCCTGCGCTACAACCCGCATGTCGTGATCGAGGGCATGGCGCTTGCCGCGTATACGACGGGAGCGTCGGTCGGCTACAACTACATCCACGGCGAGATCTGGGATATCTACGAACGGTTCGAGGAAGCGCTCGCCGAGGCGCGCGCCGCGGGCTACATCGGCAAGAACATCCTGGGCAGCGACTTGAGCTTCGAGCTCCACGCGCATCACGGCTTCGGCGCCTACATCTGCGGTGAGGAAACCGGGCTGCTCGAATCGATCGAGGGCAAGAGGGGCCTGCCGCGCTTCAGGCCTCCGTTCCCGGCGAGCTACGGGCTCTACGGGAAGCCCACCACTGTCAACAACACCGAGACCTTCGCGGCCGTGCCGTGGATCGTGTTGAACGGCGGCGAGGCTTACGTCAACCTCGGCAGGCCCAACAACGGCGGCACCAAGATCTTTTCCGTGTCGGGCGACGTCGGGCGTCCCGGCAACTACGAAGTGCCGCTCGGCACCCCGTTTGCGAAACTGCTCGACATGGCGGGCGGCATGAGGGATGGAAGAAAGCTCAAGGCATGCATCCCGGGCGGCTCTTCGATGCCGGTGCTGCCCGGCGGGGTCATGATGCAAACCGACATGGACTACGACTCGATCGCGAAGGCGGGATCGATGCTGGGGTCGGGCGCGGTCATCGTCATGGACGAGACGCGCTGCATGGTGAAATCCCTGCTGCGCCTGTCGTATTTCTACTTCGAGGAATCGTGCGGCCAGTGCACGCCGTGCCGCGAGGGCACCGGCTGGCTCTACCGCATGGTGCACCGCATCGAGCACGGGAAGGGACGGAAAGAGGATCTCGATGTGCTCGACAACGTGGCCGACAACATCGCCGGCCGCACGATCTGCGCGCTGGGCGACGCCGCGGCGCTGCCGGTAAAAAGCTTCGTGAAGCATTTCCGCGACGAGTTCAAGTATCACATCGAGCACGGGAAATGCCTGGTGCCGGAATACTTATGATAGAGATCGAGATCGACGGCAGACAACTGCAGGTTGCGGAGGGCAGCACGATCATGGATGCGGCCCACCGGGCCGGCATCTTCGTCCCGCATTTCTGCTATCACGAGAAGCTCTCGATCGCCGCCAACTGCCGCATGTGCCTGGTGGAGGTGGAGAAGGCGCCGAAGCCGTTGCCGGCGTGCGCAACCCCCGTCATGAACGGCATGCGCGTGTTCACGCATTCCGAACAGGCGATCGACGCGCAGAAAGGCGTGATGGAGTTCCTGCTGATCAACCACCCGCTCGACTGCCCGATCTGCGACCAGGGCGGGGAATGCCAGCTGCAGGACCTGGCGGTCGGCTACGGCGCGAGCGGGTCGCGCTACGAGGAGTCGAAGCGCGTGGTGTCGAACAAGAATCTGGGGTCGCTCATCTCGACCGACATGACGCGCTGCATACACTGCACGCGCTGCGTGCGCTTCGGGCGCGAGATCGCCGGCATCATGGAACTCGGGATGATCGGGCGCGGTGAGCATTCCGAGATCATCACTTTCATCGGGAAGACGGTCGATTCCGAGCTTTCGGGCAACGTCATTGACCTCTGCCCGGTCGGGGCGCTCACCTCGAAGCCGTTCCGCTACAGCGCGCGCACCTGGGAGTTGACGCGCCGGCCCTCGGTCAGCCCGCACTGCGGGCTGGGGGCCAACCTCACGGTGCAGGTCAAGCAGAACCGCGTGATGCGCGCGCTGCCGCGTGAGAACGAGAATATCAACGAGTGCTGGCTCTCCGACAAGGACCGCTTTTCGTACGAGGGGCTCAACTCCGAGCAGCGGCTGGCGCGCCCGATGCTGCGGCGCGGGAGCGCCTGGGAGCACGTCGAGTGGCAAGTCGCGCTTGACTTCGTCGCCCGGGAACTGAAGCGCATCCGTGAGCGTCACGGCGCAGCAAGCATCGGGGCTTTGGCGACGCCGCACCAGACTCTCGAAGAACTTTTCCTCTTAGGCAAACTCGCGCGCGAGTTTGCCTCTGGCAACGTGGACTTCCGGCTGCGCCAGGCCGACTTCAGGGCCGACGAGCGGCTTCGCGGCGCGCCGTGGCTCGGCATGAACATCGCGGAATTGGGCAGCCTTGACCGCGCGCTGGTCGTGGGCAGCACGTTGAGGAAGGATCACCCGCTGCTGGCGCACCGGCTGCGCCAGGCGGTGAAACGCGGCATGCAGCTCACGCTCGTCAACCCGGTCGACGATGACCTGCTGATGCGCGTCGCGGCGAAGGCCATCGTCGCGCCGCAAGCGATGCCGCGGATGCTGGCGCAGGTGCTGAAGGCCGCGGCCAGGCTCAAGAACGGCGAGCTGCCCGCAGGGCAGCGCGCCGCGCTCGAAGCGATCGAGGTGACGGAACCCGCCGAGCGCGTCGCGGCGAGCCTGGTCTCCGGGAAAAGTGCAGCGGTCTTCCTCGGCAATCTTGCGCAGCATCACCCCGACGCGCTCGAGCTGCACGCGCTGGCGCAGGAACTCGCCGCGCTCACCGGCGCACGCGCGGGTTTTCTCGGCGAGGCCGCGAACAGCGTGGGCGGCTATATCGCAGGCGCGGTGCCGTTCGCGGCCGAGCCCAGGGGCATGAACGCGCGGCAGATGCTCGCCGAGCCCCGCAAGGCGTACCTGCTGCTCGGGGTGGAGGCGGAGCTCGATACGCACGATCCCGCGCAGGCGCTTGCCGCAATGCGCGCCGCGGAACTGGTGGTCGCGTTGAGCCCTTTTGAGCACAAGGCGGTGGAGTACGCGCACGTGATGCTGCCGGTAGCGCCGTTCACCGAGACCGCGGGCACTTTTGTCAATACGGAAGGCGCGGCGCAGAGCTTCAACGGGGTGGTGAGACCGCTCGCCGAGGCACGTCCGGCGTGGAAAGTGCTGCGCGTGCTCGGCAACCTTCTCGGGATCCCGGGGTTCGGCTACGACAGCGCCGAGCAGGTGCGCGACGAAATCCTGGGCGGTGGCGAGCTTGCCGCGCGCCTCGACAACCGCCTGTCGGATACCACGCTCGGGATGATCGGCGCGGCGGCGGGCGGGCTGCAGCGCATCGGCGAGGTGCCGATTTACGCTGCGGACGCGTTGGTGCGGCGGGCGCAATCGCTGCAGCGCACGCGCGACGCTGCGACGGCGGTTGCGTGGATGAACCGCGCGCTGTTCGACAGACTGGGCCTGCGCGACGGCGACCAGGTGCGCGTGCGGCAGGGCACGGGCGAAGCGCTGGTGCCGGCGGCGGTGGACGACAGGTTGCCGGCGGACTGCGTCAGGCTCGCCGCCGCGCGGGAAGAAACGGCTGCGCTCGGCGCAATGTTCGGTCCTGTGGAGGCTGAACGCGTAGCGGCACGGCAGCAGGTGGCGGTGTGAGCACGATACTCCAGCCGCTGGTGAACCTCGGCAACTGGTGCTGGGGGTTGCTTGCCGCAGTCCTGGTCTGGATCTTCGGCCAGGAGCTCGCGCCTCTCGTGCTGTATGCGGTCAAGATCCTGCTGCTCATCGTGGGCATCGTCGTGCCGCTGCTGTTGTGCGTCGCCTACGTCACTTACGCCGAGCGCAAGGTCATCGGCTACATGCAGGTGCGCATCGGGCCGAACCGCGTCGGCCCCAGGGGCTGGCTGCAACCGATCGCGGACGGCTTGAAGCTGCTGCTCAAGGAGGTCATCGTGCCGGCGGGCGCCAACAAGGCGCTGTTCGTGCTGGCGCCGGTGATGGCGATCATGCCTGCGCTCGCGGCATGGGCGGTGGTGCCGTTCTCGCCGGGACTGGTGCTTGCCAATATCGACGCGGGGCTGCTCTACGTGATGGCGATCACCTCGATGGGCGTCTACGGCGTGATCATCGCCGGCTGGGCGTCGAATTCCAAGTATGCGTTTCTCGGGGGCCTGCGTTCGGCGGCGCAGATCGTCTCGTACGAAATCGCCATGGGCTTCGCGCTGGTGGGCGTGCTGATGGCCGCGCAGAGCCTGAACCTCACCGAGATCGTGAGGGGGCAGCAGGGCGACTACGGCCTGCTCAACTGGTTCTGGATCCCGCTCTTTCCCCTGTTCCTGGTGTATTTCGTCGCCGGGGTGGCGGAAACCAACCGCTCGCCGTTCGACGTCGCGGAGGGCGAGTCGGAAATCGTCGCCGGCTTCCACGTCGAGTACTCGGGGATGGCGTTCGCCGTGTTCTTCCTCGCCGAGTATGCGAACATGATCCTGATTTCCACCATGGCTTCGGTCATGTTCCTCGGGGGGTGGCTTTCGCCGCTGCCGTTCCTGCCCGACAGCTTCCTGTGGCTGCTCGCCAAGGTCTGCTTCATGCTGTTCCTCTTCCTGTGGTTCCGCGCCACGTTCCCGCGATACCGCTACGACCAGATCATGCGGCTCGGCTGGAAGGTGTTCATTCCCGTGACGCTCGTCTGGATCGTGGTGCTCGGGGCGTGGATGCAGACGCCGCTGTGGGTGTGGTGGAAGTGAGGCCGCCATGCTGAGACGCATCCGGGAGTTCTTCGGCACCTTCCTCCTGCTTGAGTTGGTGAAAGGCTTGATGGTCACCGGCAGGCATCTCTTCGCGCGCAAGATCACGGTGCAGTTTCCGGAAGAGAAGACGCCGCAAAGCCCGCGGTTCCGCGGGCTGCACGCGCTGCGCCGCTACCCGAACGGAGAGGAGCGCTGCATCGCGTGCAAGCTGTGCGAGGCGGTATGCCCGGCGCTTGCGATCACGATCGAGTCGGAGCAGCGCGCGGACGGCACGCGGCGCACGACACGCTACGACATCGACCTCACCAAGTGCATCTTCTGCGGCTTCTGCGAGGAGTCGTGCCCGGTCGATTCCATCGTGGAGACGCGCATCCTCGAATACCACGGCGAGAAGCGCGGTGACCTGATTTACACCAAGCCGATGCTGCTCGCGGTCGGCGACATGTACGAGGAGCAGATCGCGAAGGACCGCGCCGAGGATGCCGCATACAGATAGATCTCTTCGCCACAGAGGACACAGAGAACACGGAGAAAAACATCCAGAACGGCGGGTTGCAGTCCATTTGTTGCTTTTCTCTGTGACCTCTGTGCTCTCTGTGGCTAAAGGTTTCTTATGACGTTTCAAGTTTTCGTTTTTTACTTTTTCGCGGCGGTCCTGCTGTTCTCGGCGGTGCGCGTGATCACCGCGCGCAACCCGGTGCACTCGGCGCTGTTCCTGGTGCTCGCCTTCTTCACCTCCGCCGCGATCTGGGTGCAGCTCGAGGCCGAGTTTCTCGCGATCACGCTGGTGCTGGTGTACGTCGGCGCGGTGATGGTGCTGTTCCTGTTCGTGGTGATGATGCTCGACATCAACATGGCGCGGCTGCG
>JACQGO010000344.1 GCA_016199485.1 Betaproteobacteria bacterium | reverse complement strand
GCGCTGCTCTCGATCGTCCCGCGGGAGCGCCGCCAGCCCTACAACATGAAGAAGCTGATCGCGCTGATCGTCGATCGTGATTCGATCTTCGAGATCCAGCCCACGTTCGGGCGCGCGGTGATCACCTGCCTTGCGCGCATGAACGGGCGAGTGGCCGGCGTGATCGCCAACAACCCCATGGTCCACGGCGGCGCGATGGATGTCAGAGCCGCACGCAAGCAGACGCACTTCATCGAGATGTGCGACACCTTCCACATACCGTTGATCTACCTCGTTGACGTGCCGGGTTTCATGGTGGGCACCGCGGCAGAAGCGGCCGCCACGCTGCGCGAGGGAATGAGGTCGGTCTACGTCGGACTGCAGGTCACCGTGCCGGTCGTTACGGTCGTGGTCCGCAAGTGCTACGGCATGGCCGGGATGGGCACGACCGACAAAAACGGGGTGGATTTCAAGATCGCGTGGCCCTCCGCCGAGTGGGGGTCGCTGCCGATCGAAGGGGGCGTCGCCGCCGCTTACCGCCGCGAGCTCGAGGCCGCGCCCGACCCGAAGAAACGCCTGCAGGAAATCGAGGAAGAACTGCGCCGCTACGCTTCGCCCTTTCTCACCGCGGAAGCATTCGCGGTCGAAGACGTGGTCGACCCGCGCGACACGCGCCTCTACCTGTGCAGGTTCCTGGAAGCGGCGCGCACGCGGCTCAACACGAGCCTGGGGCCGAAGTACAGGTGCGGCGTGCGGCCGTAGCCGCATTCGTATACACTAAATCAATAACCACACGCAAGGAGGATGATCATGACTAGAAGAGGTCTTGTCGCAGCACTGCTCGCGCTCGCCCTCGGCTTCAGCGGCGCGCCGCCGGGCGCAGCAGCGGAAGTAAGCGAGCTCAAGGTCGCGCTGCAGTTCGGCATCGGCTATCTCCCGCTCGCGATCATGAAATCCAACAAGCTCATAGAAAAGCATCTGCGGGCGGCGGGCATGCCCGAGACCAGCGTCACGTGGTCGCGCCTCGGCGCCGGCGCCCCGATGAACGACGCGCTGCTTTCCGGGAGCCTGCATATCGCCTCGGGCGGCGTGCCGCCGTTCCTGTTCCTGTGGGGCCGCACCGTCGACACGCTCAAGGTGAAGGCGGTGGCCGCGCTGTGCTCGATGCCGATGTTCCTCGTGACGCGCAACCCCGCCGTGAAGTCGATCAGGGACCTCACCGACAAGGACCGGATCTCGGTGGCCGGCGCGGGATCTTCGATCCAGACCATCATTTTGCAGATGGCCGCAGCGAAGGAATTCGGGGAGGCGAATTACAACAGGCTCGGCACGCTGCTTGTCAATCTGCCGCACCCCGAAGGACTCGCCACGCTGCTCTCGGGCAAGGAAGTCACCGCGTACATCAGTTCGCCGCCGTTCCAGTACCAGGCGCTCGCAAAACCCGGCATCCGCAAGGTCCTCTCCTCGTACGACGTGATGGGCGGGCCGGCGACCTTCCTCGTGGTGTGGACGACGAGCAAGTTCCGCGAGGACAACCCCAGGACCTACCGGGCGTTCTTCAACGCGTTCAAGGAGGCAACCGACTTCGTGAACAACAACAAGCGTGCCGCGGCGGAAATCTACGTCAAGGAATCCGGTGACAAGAGCGGCGTGGCCGCGATCGAGAAGATGCTGAACGACCCTGAGATCAAGATCACGCTCGTGCCGGAGAACGTAATGAAGTACCTCGAATTCATGAACAAGGTCGGCACGCTCAAGCAGAAGGCGGGCTCGTGGAAAGACTTGTTCTTCCCCGAGGCGCACAACCTGCCGGGGAGCTGAGAACAGGAGCAACCGCCGCTAAACGCCGGTGAACACAAATAAGACAACCCCAAGAGAGGCTCTAGCCACAGAGCGCACAGAGTTCACAGAGCTTACAGAGAAAAAGCACTACAGCAAGCGGGTCGAGTCGTCCCACTCTCTGTGATCTCTGTGGCTTGTTCTTGAACCTGATCAGCGTTCATCGGCATTCATCTGCGGCTCCCCGGTTTCTTTCAGGCGCAACGAATGACTGATACGTTCAACGATCTGCGCGAGTGGGTGGGCAAGACGGAAAGCCGCACCGATGTCGCAGCCGCGTGGCCGGTCGCGGCGCTCGCCGCAACGCTCGACCGGCGCGATCGGGAGCCGCGCGCGGGAGATCCGGTTCCGCCCGGATGGCACTGGCTCTACTTCCTCGAGGCGAAGCCCGCTTGCGAGCTGGGGGCGGACGGCCATCCCAAACGCGGCGGTTTCCTGCCGCCGGTCGAACTGCCGCGCCGCATGTGGGCGGGCGGCAGGATCGAATTCAGGCGCGCTCTCGAGGTGGGCGAGGCGCTGCGCCGCGATTCCGAGATCGTTTCGGTCGAGCCCAAGCAGGGCCGCAGCGGGAACCTCGTGTTCGTCACCGTGCGCCACACCGTCTCCGCGTCCGGCGAAGTCGCGATCGTCGAAGAGCACGATATCGTCTATCGCGAGGCCGCGAAGCCGGGCGGTGCGCCGCCCCCGGGCAAGCCCGCGCCGAGGACGGCGCCGTGGCAGCGCGCGGTGCAGCCCGATTCGGTATTGCTGTTTCGCTTTTCGGCGCTCACCTTCAACGGCCACCGCATCCACTACGACCTCGAGTACGCGCGCAACGAGGAGCATTATCCGGCGCTGGTGGTGCATGGGCCCCTGCAGACGATACTCATGCTCGACCTCGCCCGCGGGAACGCGCCTCGCCCGGTGAAGAGACTCGAGTACCGCGCGCTGCACCCGGTGTTCCACACCGAGCGCTTCACCGTGAACGGTGCGCCGGGCGCGGACGGGACGACGGCCGAGCTGTGGACGGCCAACGCAGAGGGCAACTACGCGATGTCCGGGACCGCGCATTTCGGCTGAATTCGCAGGTCTGCGACAAATAACGACCGGAAAAACCCTGCGCAAAGTAGGGGAATGATCGCAGTACGTCGCGCGATTCCGCTTGATGCAGGTTAAGGAATGCCGGCTCTGGTGCGGGTAGATTTGCGGTCCGTGCAACCCCGCCCCGCGTCGTGCGTTAGTACCCTGGTATGGGCGCAGCGGATCCCGGAATCTGCTCCGCATAGACCTTTCCCGCGCCGCCGGGACGTTGTACCATAAGCGCCAATTTATCGTTGGAGGGGTTCCCTGATGGTCGAATTCACGGCGTTTGCCGCGAGCGGGGCCCGCATGTACGTTGATGAGGAGTCCCGTTGAGGCCGACCGACATTCGTTCCCACGAGTATTTTCACAAGGTCGTAGATTGCCAGTGGGCGTGCCCCGCCCACACACCCGTCCCTGAGTACATCCGGTTGATCGCCGCGGGCCGCTACAGCGACGCCTACATGATCAACTGGAAGTCGAACGTGTTTCCCGGAATACTCGGGCGCACCTGCGATCGGCCGTGCGAGCCCGCGTGCCGGCGTGGGCGCGTCGAGGACGGCAACGGCGGCAAGCCGGAACCGGTGGCGATCTGCCGTTTGAAACGCGTGGCTGCGGATCACAAGGACGACATCCGCGGCCGGCTCCCGAAGGCTCCGCAGCAGAAGAACGGCAAACGCGTCGCGTGTATCGGCGCGGGCCCGGCGTCTCTCACGGTGGCGCGCGATCTCGCCCCGCTCGGCTACCACGTCGTCGTCTTCGACGGCGACCCGCAGGCGGGCGGCATGATGCGCACCCAGATCCCGAAGTTCCGCCTGCCCGAGTCGGTCATCGACGAGGAAGCCGGCTACATCCTCGACATGGGCATGGAGTTTCGCGCCGGCGCGCGCATCGAGAGCATGCGTGAGCTGCTGGCCGGGGATTACGACGCGATATTCGTCGGCAGCGGCGCGCCGCGCGGGCGCGACCTCGACATCCCCGGACGGAGAGAGGCCGCCGCCCACATTCACATCGGCATCGACTGGCTGGCGAGCGTCGCCTTCGGCCACACCACCCGCATCGGGAAGCGCGTGATCGTGCTCGGCGGCGGCAATACCGCGATGGACTGCTGCCGTTCCTCCAGGCGGCTCGGCGGCGAGGACGTGAAGGTGATCGTGCGCTCCGGCTTCGAGGAGATGAAAGCCTCGCCGTGGGAAAAAGAGGATGCGATGCACGAGGGCATCCCGATCCTGAACGATCTCGTGCCCAAGGCGTTCACCCACGAAGGCGGCAGGCTTACCGGCATCACGTTCGAGAAAGTGAAAGCGGCCTACGACGCGAGGGGCCGCCGCAGCCTGGTGCCGACCGGGGAACCCGATCAGCACTTCGAGTGCGACGATGCGCTGGTCGCGGTCGGGCAGGAGAACGCCTTCCCGTGGATCGAGCGCGGCATCGGCATCGGGTTCAACCGGTGGGGCATGCCGACGGTCGACCCGGTGACGATGCAATCAACGCTGCCCCGCGTGTTCTTCGGCGGCGACGCGGCGTTCGGCCCGAAGAACATCATCTGGGCGGTCGCTCACGGGCACGAGGCCGCGGTCTCGATCGACAAGCTGTGCCACGGCGAGGATATCCGCGTGCGGCCGGCGCCCGAAGTGAACCTCGTCTCGCAGAAGATGGGCATCCACGAGTGGAGCTACGACAACCAGATCTCCCCCGAGCAGCGCTACCGGGTGCCCTGGAAGGACACCAGGATCACGCTCAAGGACATCAAGGTCGAGGTGGAGCTGGGTTTCGATCCCAAGGCGGCGTTCGCCGAGGCGCAGCGCTGCCTGAACTGCGACGTGCAGACCGTGTTTACGCACAGGCTGTGCATCGAATGCGACGCCTGTGTCGACATCTGCCCGATGGACTGCATCACCTTCACCGTGAACGGCGAAGAGCGGGAATTGCGCGGGCGGCTCGGGGCGCCGGCAAGAAACCTGGCGCAGGATCTGTACGTGTCCGACGCGCTGAAGACCGGCCGCGTCATGGTCAAGGACGAGGACGTGTGCCTGCACTGCGGCCTGTGCGCCGAACGCTGCCCGACCGGGGCCTGGGACATGCAGAAATTCCTTCTCGACATGACGCACGCGGGACCGGGCTGCCGCGCGGCGCCCCCCGCACCGAGCCGCAAGGTCGCCTGAGGAGCCACGGAAACCAGCAATGAAACCCATCGAAGCCATCAACGATTTCGTAGTGAAGTTCGCCAACGTCAACGGCTCCGGCTCGGCGAGCGCGAATCGCCTGTTCGCAAAGTCCATGATGCGCATGGGCGTGCCGGTGAGCCCGCGCAACATCTTTCCCTCGAACATCCAGGGGCTGCCCACCTGGTATGAAGTGCGGGTCTCGGAAGCCGGCTGGCTCGGGCGGCGGGGCGGCGTCGACCTGCTGGTCGCGATGAATCCCCAGACGTGGGACCAGGACGTGAGGGAGATCGAGCCCGGAGGGTATCTCTTCTACGATTGCACCAAGCCGCTGCCGAAATCGAAGTTCCGCGACGACGTTAACGTGATCGGCGTGCCGCTCACCGGGATCTGCAACCGCGAGTACGTCGACGCGCGCGAGCGACAGCTGTTCAAGAATATCATCTACGTGGGTGCGCTCTCGGCGCTTCTCGACATCGACACCGCGGAGATCGAAACGCTCCTCGCCGAGCAGTTCGCAAACAACGAGAAGCTGCTCGCCTCCAACGTGAGGGCGCTGCACCTCGGTCGCGACTACGCCGCCGCGGATCTATCCTGCCCGATCGGGCTGCGCGTCGAGCGCAGCGCGAAAATCGGCAGCCGCATCTTCATCGACGGCAACAGCGCCGCGGCGCTCGGCGCGGTCTACGGCGGCGCCACCGTGTGCGCATGGTATCCGATCACGCCCTCCTCCTCGCTCGCGGAAGCTTTCGCCCGGTATTGCGCCAAGTACCGCACCGATCCGCAGACCGGCAAGCGCCGCTACGCGATCGTGCAGGCGGAGGACGAGCTTGCCTCGATCGGCATCGTGATCGGAGCGGGCTGGAACGGCGCGCGCGCCTTCACCGCGACCTCCGGCCCGGGCATATCGCTGATGCAGGAGTTCTTCGGGCTCGCCTACTTTGCCGAGATTCCCGCGGTGGTGTTCAACGTGCAGCGCGCCGGTCCTTCCACCGGGATGCCCACGCGTACCCAGCAAGCCGATATCCTCGCCTGCGCCTACGCCTCGCACGGCGACACCAGGCACGTTTTGCTGTTCCCTGAGGACCCCACGGAGTGTTTCGAGTTCGGCGCGGCCGCTTTCGATCTCGCGGAGCGGCTGCAGACGCCGGTGTTCGTGATGATGGACCTCGACATCGGCATGAACGAGCGGCTCGCCGATCCGCTCGCGTGGGACGATGCGCGGCGCTACGACCGCGGCAAGGTGATGAGCTTCGAGGATCTCGAATCGGGCAAGGAGTTCGGGCGCTACCTCGACGTCGACGGCGACGGCATCGCCTACCGCACCTATCCCGGCACGCACCCGACGCGCGGCGCATACCTGACGCGCGGCACCACCAAGGACCGCTACGCGCGCTACAGCGAAGCGGGCCCGGATTACGTCGAGAACATGCAGCGGCTCGCGCGCAAGTTCGAGACCGCCGGGACGCTGGTGCCGAAACCCCGGCTCTACGCCGCGACGCGCCCGGCGCGCTTCGGCGCGATCTTCTACGGTTCCACCAGCCCCGCGATGCTCGAGGCGCTCCACGTGCTCGCGGAGCGCGGCATTCACGTCAACGCGCTGCGCGTGCGCTCCTTCCCCTTCCAGAGCGAGATCGCGGACTTCGTCGCCTCGCACCCGTGGGTGTTCGTGGTCGAGCAGAACCGCGATGCGCAGCTGAAGACACTGCTCGTCAACGAAGCGAAGGTGAACGCGTCGCGCCTGATCTCCGTGCTGCACTACGACGGCACACCGGTCACCGCGCGCTTCATCGCCGATGAGATCACCCGGCACGCGGGCGCGCGCACCGTGGTTCCCTTCAAGAAGGTGGCGTCGTGAAAGCAGGGGCCCGGATTCAGGGTTCCGGATTCAGCAACGAGGTGTTTCGATGACGTACCTTGCGAAGCCCAGGCTCCACCATCCGACGCTTCCCGCCAACCGGCTCGGATACACGCGCCGCGACTACGAAGGCGCCGTGTCCACGCTGTGCGCGGGCTGCGGCCACGACTCGATCAGCACCGCGATCATCCAGGCTTGTTTCGATCTCGAGCTGCCCCCGCACCACCTCGCCAAGCTCTCGGGCATCGGCTGCTCGTCGAAGACGCCGACTTATTTCCTCGGCAACTCGCACGGCTTCAACAGCGTCCACGGCCGCATGCCCTCGGTGCTCACCGGCGCGAACCTCGCCAACCGCGGCCTGATCTATATCGGGGTCTCGGGCGACGGCGATTCGGCGTCGATCGGGCTCGGACAGTTCGCGCACTGCATGCGCCGCGGCGTGAACATGGTCTACATCGTCGAGAACAACGGCGTCTACGGCCTCACCAAGGGCCAGTTCTCGGCGACCGCCGACAAGGGATCGAAGAGCAAGCGCGGCGCGCCGAACTTCGACGAGCCGATCGACCTCGTGGGGCTCGCGCTGCAGCTCGGCGCGACCTTCGTTGCGCGCAGCTTCTCGGGCGACAAGGCACAGCTCGTGCCGCTGATCAAGGGCGCGATACTGCACGAGGGCGCGGCGTTCATCGACGTGATCTCGCCGTGCGTCGCGTTCAACAACCATCCCGGCTCGACCAAGAGCTACGATTTCGTGCGCGAGCACAACGAGGCCGTGAACTATCTCGATTTCATCACCACCCGCGCGCAGATCACCGCCGACTACGCGCCCGGCGAGGTCGAGGAGGTCGTGCAACACAACGGCTCCGTGCTGCGGCTGCGCAAGCTCGCCGCGGAGTACGATCCGCAGAACCGCGTCGCCGCGATGAATTGCCTGCACGAGCGCCACGCCGCGGGCGAGATCGTCACCGGCCTGCTCTACGTCGATCCCGAACCGCGGGATCTCCACGCCCACCTCGGCACCGTCGACACGCCGCTCGCCGGGCTCGCCGAGCCCGGGCTGTGTCCGGGCGCCGAGGCGCTGGGCAAGCTGAATGCGTCGTTGCGCTAGTGCCGTTTCAGCTTGTTTTTCCCGGCTGCGGCGGCCCCCCTGGCAGAAGCGGTTGAATCGCCATGAACAGTTGGGACGGTACCGACCGCCCCGCCCGAGCGCTCCCGCCCCAGTAATATCTCAGTTTGATCGTAACGTCTGATGCGCCCCGCTATGTCCCGCGCTAAAATAAGGCCGTGCCCAGACCCAAACACCCGCGCGACCCAAATCACGGAGGGAAGTTGATTGTCGATCTATCCACAGGCGAAGCGGAAGACACCTCGCGCGCGCAGGGGGACATACCCCGCAGCTGTAGCATTATCGGCGCTACGTGCGTCAAAGGGAGGCAGGGCGCGCGCCGCAATGCTCAGTGCTAAAAAGCGGAGTATGATAACCAAGAAAACCGCCATTACGCGCTGGAGAAAATCGAATGGCAGATAACCCGAACGTGCTAAATATCGCTCCGGTGCAAGCAGATGGCTCGACACCGGGGGCAACACCCGAAACTAAAGGGTTCAAAGCAAGCCTTTACGGAAGCGACGAACCGCTTCCGAAAGAGTTTGTCGAATTGATTCGCAAACTCGAAGCAGATCTCGAAATTCCAATTTGGATGATCATCCATAATGGCGACGGTCAATGGGGAAACATTGATAATCGTATCTATCAGGCGTTTCACGGCGCAAAGGGACAAATAGAAGAAAAGAAACCTGTGGGGCTTCTACTACATTCTTGGGGTGGTTTCGCTGAGGAGGCGTACAAACTTGTCCGCTTATTCCAGAGACGAACTGAAAAGCTAACGGTAATCGTGCCGTGTCACGCAAAGAGCGCTGCCACGATCATGGCAGTAGGCGGTAATTCTATTCTGATGGGAAGAGACGCCGAACTCGGCCCGCTTGACGTGCAGATTTACGATGCGGAGCACGAAGAGTTCGACTCAGCCTTAAATGCTGTCCAGTCCTTAGAGCGTCTTAATGCATATGCTCTCACAGCCCTGGACCAAGTCATGGTAATGCTCACGCAGCGGACAGGGAAAAAAACAGACGCGTTATTGCCTATAGCTGCTGAGTACGCCACGAACATGTTTAAACCGTTGGTAGAAAAAATCGATTCCGTTATCCTGACGAAGAAATGGCGAGACCTCAAGGTTGCAGAAGATTACGCGGTAAGATTAATGAAGAAAGCGGGTTATGCGTACGGTACCGCGAAGCGAATTGCAAGTTCACTCGTTGAAGATTATTCCACGCATGGCTTCGTGATAGATCAGGCAGAGGGAACCAACTACGAGCATGTCAGCAGAGACGAAACGTTTGGCCTTGGGCTAAAGATTGTAGAAGCAAAGCCGTCAACTGAGCTTATATTTGATGCGTTGATTTCCCATCTAGAGAAAGTGGTCGCAATCGGAAGAATTGAGGAGATCCAGTAATGAAGGTTTCAGAAGCAAGGAAGCAGGAGAAAGCTGTAATTACCGGTTCTCGAGAAGCCGTTGAGGAAGCGATTAGGCGATCCAAGGGGGTTAGGTCGTTAACATGGGATGATGTAGCGAAAAGGAGCTTAGGAAAAATTAAGCGTTGGGAGGAGCTTCTCAGTCTCGAAGAATCTAAAAAGCGCGCGAACGAACGCTGACCAAATTTGAGTCCAACAAAAGGCCCGGAAGTTCCGGGCCTTTTTAACTGCGCGGATGAGCATGCGCAGATTCACGCGGCTTACGAATGGGTTTTCCAAGAAGATCGAGAATCACCAACACGCGGTCGCGATTCACTACATGTATTACAACTTCGGGCGGATTCACAAGACGCTGCGGGTTACGCCAGCTATGGAAGCGGGCGTATCCGATCACGTTTGGAGCTTAGAGGAAATCGCCAGATTGGCTGATTGATGCCCTTTTGACTTCGCGGAACTTGCGTGGATATACTATGCTCGTAATCCTTCCATGACCAAACATATCCGAAAGTCTAAGGCATTGATTGATGGTGTGTTTCGCGGGCTGGAAGCCCCCGCAGACACCTTTACCGTTAATCGATATCCCTATCCTCACGTGTCCGAGCAGGAAGCCATTCGCAGCGATTGGAAGCGCGTAGGCGACGAGATTCGGGCAGCAATGACGCGCGCCAATGTCAAAGCCGCCGCATAACCAACGCGGCCCGCAGCATCCACAGCAGCAAGCTCAGCAGCAACAAGTCCGGCAGGTCGCAGTTCAGCAGTGGTCCGGCCCATTGCCGGCCCCAGCGGACTTGGAGAAATTCAATCAGATTATTCCGAATGGAGCGGAGCGCATTCTCGCGATGTCAGAGAAGGAGCAAGCGCATCGCATCAGCTACGAGTCAACTGGGCTCACAGCAACCATCGAAGAATCACGACGCGGGCAATATTTAGGGTCACTGATTTCAGCAGCGGCTATCGGCGGAGCTATCTACACGGCAGCGATTGGGGCGCACTGGGCTATTCCTGTTTCCCTTGTGGGTGTCCCGATCTTGGGGATTGTCCGAGCTATCGTTGGGCCCAGACGGAAATAACCGTTGTGAAACCCGTTTCGGCGGGTTTTTCATTTTCCGTCGCCAAATTCCGTCCCGGAATCTGGTGACGGTTACAAATCAAACTGAGGCACTACCCCCGTCCCGCCGACCTTGAGATATTTGCCCGTTGCGGCTATATTCGTGCGAGTCTTCCAGGACACGACGATATCGGGATGCAACCGTTAAGCGCAATACAGCGCGAGCCTGACCGCCGGCTCACGCTTGAAGAAGTCCTTGCCGACCTGGTCGCCGACAAGCTCGTCGCCAAACGCGACGCCGAGCAGCTCGCGCGCGACCGGCGGATGAGCCGATCCGACGCGCATCCGCTGGTGGTGATCGCCGACCAGAAGTGGAAAGATCCGCGCCAGCCGAAAAAGCTGCTCCACCTCGAGGCGCTCACCGAATGGCTCGCGGAAAAGGTCGGCCTGCCCTACATGCACGTCGATCCGTTCAAGATCGATTTCGCCGCGGTCACAAGGGTAATGTCGAGCGCCTACGCGACGCGCTACCGTATCCTGCCCGTCAGCGTGAGCACGCGCGAGGTGGTCATCGCGACCTCCGAGCCCTACCTGCACGAGTGGGAGGAGCAGCTGCGGCAGGTGCTGCGGCTCGAGATCAAGCGCGTGATTGCCAACCCGCTCGACATCACGAGCTATCTCGTCGAGTTCTACAATCTCGCGCGCTCGGTGAAGGGCGCCACCGAGCAGGACAAGGGCGCGTATTCCGACATCGCCAACTTCGAGCAGCTGGTGCAGCTCGGCCGCAGCGGCAAGCTCGACGCGAACGACCAGCACATCATCCACATCTGCGACTGGCTGTTCAAGTATGCGTTCGAGCAGCGCGCGAGCGACATCCATCTCGAGCCGCGGCGGGAGGCGGGCAACGTGCGCTTCCGGATCGACGGCGTGCTGCACCAGGTGTACCAGATCCCCACCCCGGTGCTGGCCGCGATCACGAGCCGCATCAAGCTGCTCGGCCGCATGGACGTGGTGGAAAAGCGCCGGCCGCAGGACGGCCGCATCAAGACCATGACGCCCGACAGCGAGGAGATCGAGTTGCGGCTCTCGACGATGCCGACCGCCTTCGGCGAGAAGCTCGTGATGCGCATCTTCAACCCGGAAGTCCTCGTGAAGGGGTTTCGCGAGCTGGGCTTCTCGGACGACGACGAGAAGCGCTGGACGCGGATGATCACCCAGCCGCACGGCATCATCCTGGTGACCGGGCCTACCGGTTCGGGCAAAACCACCACGCTCTACTCGACGATGAAGATGCTCGCGCAGCCCGAGGTCAACGTGTGCACCGTCGAGGACCCGATCGAGATGATCGAGCCGCACTTCAACCAGATGCAGGTGCAGCACGCGATCGGGCTCGACTTCGCGACCGGCATCCGCACGCTGCTCAGGCAGGACCCGGACATCATCATGGTGGGCGAGATCCGCGACCTCGAGACCGCGGAAATGGCGGTGCAGGCGGCGCAGACCGGGCACCTCGTGCTCTCGACGCTGCACACCAACGATGCGCCGACCGCGGTCACGCGCCTGCTCGACATCGGCGTGCCGCCTTACCTGATCCAGGCGACGCTGCTCGGAGCGGTGGCGCAGCGGCTGGTGCGCACGCTCTGCCCCCACTGCAAGGAGCCGCATACGCTCGACGATTCGGCGTGGGAGCTGCTGGTCTCGCCGTGGAAGGCGACCAAGCCCGGGCAGAACGCCTTCGTCGCGAAGGGCTGCCTCGAGTGCCGCATGACCGGCTACATGGGGCGCATCGGGATCTACGAGATGATGGTGGTCGCTCCCGAGCTGCGCAAGCTCATCACCCACGAGACTGATCTTGCCGCGCTGCGCGAGCGCGCCTACAAGGAAGGCATGAAGCCGCTCAGGATCAGCGGCGCGAGGAAAGTCGCCGCCGGCATCAGCACCATCGACGAAGTGCTGAAGGTCGCCCCGCCGACGCAGGGCGACCGCAGAAGGCTTCCGAGGTAAAAACCTGTGAGCGGTAAGCAACACGCCGTTACCGTCCCCTGCCTCCGCTGACTGCTCACCGCCCGCCGCTTACCGCTTCCCCATGCCCCGCTTGCCCCTGCGCCCGACTTTCCTTGCCATCGCGCTCTGCGCCGCAGCCCCGCTGCTTGCCCAGCCCTACCCTTCGAAACCGATCCGCGTCGTCGTGGGATTTCCGCCCGGGGGCACGAACGACATCCTCGCGCGCATGATCGCGCAGAAGCTCACCGAAAACCTCGGGCAAGCGGTGATCGTCGACAACCGCCCCGGGGCGAACAGCATCATCGGCTCGGAGCTCGTCGCGAGATCCGCGCCCGACGGCTATACGCTGCTGCTCAACTCGGTGGTGCATGCGATCAACGCGGGCCTCTACAAGAAGCTGCCCTACGATCCGGTCAACGACTTCGCGCCGGTGATCCTCCTCGCCTCGGGTCAGCTCGTGCTGGTGACGCATCCGTCCCTCCCCGTCAACTCGGTGAAGCAGCTTGTCGCGCTCGCGAAAGCGCGGCCCGGCGAGATCAACTATGCCTCCACCAGCAGCGGCGGCTCGCCGCACCTCGCGATGGAGCTGTTCAAGACGATGGCGGGCGGGTTGAAGATCGTGCACATCCCGTACAAGGGCACGGGCCCGGCATTCACCGACCTGCTCTCCGGACAGGTGCCGCTCATGTTCTCGCCGCTGCTGCCGGCGCTGCCTCACATCAAGGCCGGCAAGCTGCGCGCCCTGGCGGTGGGCAGCTCGAAGCGCGCCCCGGTCGTGCCGGAAGTGCCGACCATGGCGGAATCCGGGCTGCCGGGGTTCGAAGCGAGCGCGTGGTTCGGCGTGTTTGCGCCGGCGCGCACTTCGAAGGACGTCGTCGGGCGCCTCAACGCCGAGATCGTGAAGATCCTGCAGGTGCCCGACTTGCGGGGGCGGCTGTCGAGCCAGGGTGCCGACCCGATCGGCAGCACGCCCGAGCAGTTCGGCGACTACGTCAGATCCGAGATCGCGAAGTGGGCGAGAGTGATCGAGGCTTCCGGCGCCCGTGCAGAGTAGCGTTGTGCGTCGTGCCTCGAACAGGGCTCTCGGCGTCTTCGGCGCGCGGTTTATCCTCGTGAAGGAATCGATCCCGGTTGCGGCCTAACTCCCGGGCAACTCGTGCACTTCGGGGAAGAAGTAGTCCTTCCACGACCTGGGCTCGGCCTTGATCTGGCCGACCTTGTACATGAACTGCGCAAGCTTGAGCGTGTTGAGAGGCGCGAGACTGTAGCCGACCTGCGGGTTCGTCAGTATCCTGTGCACGAAACCGACCGGCAGCTTCGAACGCGCCAGCTCCACGTAGAGCCGTGCGGCCGCCTGCTTGTCCGAATTGATGATCTCCACCGCTTCGGCGAGCGCGTCGAGCACCGCCTTGTACAGCACCGGGTTTTCCTCGCGGAACTTGCCCGTGGTCCAGACGACGCCGAAGGTGGCGGGCCCGCCCAGCACGTCGTACGAATTGAGGACGGTGCGGACCTTGGAGTCCTCGAGTTGCTGGAACTGGAACGGAGAATTCGCAAAGTGCGCGGTGACCCCCGCCGCGCCCGACAACAGGGCGGCTGTCGCATCCGCCTGCGTCATGGTGACGGTGAGCCGGTCCAGCCGGTCGAAGTTCTTTTCGCCGAATTCCTTCGCCGCCGCCATCCGCAATACGACCGCCTGCATCGATACCCGGACTGCGGGCACGGCAATCTTGTCCTTGTCGGTGAAATCGCGTATCGTCTTGACGCCCGGATTGTTGGTGTTGAGAAGCAGCGGCATCGTATTGAGCGCGGCGACACCCCTGATCCTGCCGCGTGTTGCGCTCCACGCCTGAAGGAGCGGTCCCACCCCGCCGGATACGAAGTCGAGGTTACCGGAAAGCAGCGCATCGTTTGCCGCGGCGCCGCCGCTCACCGCTTTCCAGTTCACTTTCACCGTGCCGAGACCGAGCTTCTGCGCGTGCTTCTCGATGAGCTTGCTGCGCTCCATGACCATGAGCGGAAGGTAGCTGTCACCGTACTGCCTCGCGAGCGACACCTCCGCGGCATCGCTGAGAGCGTCCAGGCTCCAGCCCAGGCACGCGCAAGCAAGCGTGACGATGAATACACCCTTCCGCCAGATGCCACCCGCCGGGGACTCAAAACCAGACATCATCGCATCCTCCTGTGCTCGCGGTAGTGGGTCAGTTTGGCTTTGCTCCCGGCGCGGCAAACGGCACGCTGCGGGTGCCCAAGCCGGCGGCGCTCGTCAACACAAGACTTCGCTTGACGACTTACCCGCGACGCGCACCGCTGCACAGGGCGCTGCCGCCAAACTGACCCACTACCGTGCTCGCCCGATCATTGACCGACTTGAAAATTCATGTGGACTGCTCCGGCCCCGGCCCTCACCGCCTGCCGCCCCGGGATGGCGGTGCCGCGCCCGCATCGTCGGGGCATCCCGCATTGCCCGCGATCACCTCGTCCTCGAGCGACTGGGCGATCTCTCCCATGCGCTTCAGCACGTGCTGCGGCATGCGCGCGTAGACCTCCGCGAACCTTGGATTGATCACCTCGTTCGCCTGGTCGGCGAGACTCGCCCCGGTGCAGTCCCCGTCCACGATAAACGGCCCGAAGTTCCCGACCTCGATCACCCACATCGCTTCGGGAAGCCCGAGTTCCTCCTTCCAGTACACCGCCTCGACGTTGCGGACGCCGCGCCCGTAGATCGCCGCGATTCCGTATCCGACCGTCGTAAGAAACACCGTACCGGTCCGGCTGAAAACGTCCCGGTAGATCGCTCCGTCCATGCCGCCCTTGCCGATGACGGCCCGGATCGCGTAACGCCGCACGTATTCAGGCACCCAACGCGCATAGCGGAAGCTCGCCGTCGCCTGGATCGAAGAAATGCGGTATCTGCCAAGCTCTCCTTCCGCGCCCGCGGGAGCACCGTGCATTTGCACGTTGCACGTCGCCGCCAGATCGATCGGCGGTTCGTTCCCCTTTTCGAGCACGTGCTGGTATACGAGCGCCCGCCCCGTGTGGATCTTTCCGTCGAGATAGACGACGTCTCCCACGCGCAATTCGCGCACCGCGTCTTCGGTGAGCGGCGTTTTCAGCCGGAACGTTCTCATCGCCAGCGGTCCCGGTAACTCTCAAATTCCGGCACGCCGGAAGAACTCGCTGAACCAGCTCGGAGCCGGGCGGGTTTCAATGGAACCATCCGGGTGGACCCGGACCACCCCGCGTCTCGCCGCCTGGCAGAGCTGGTGGACGCCGAGCGGAGTAAGCGCGCTGTGCGTGTACGCGATTTCCACGTGCACGTCCAGCGCATAGCCTCCGGTGCCGGGATAGCCCATCGCCCCGAGACCGAACGAATTCGCGAGATCGAACAACTCGTCTTCCAGCGCCGCGATTTCCGGCTCGGGATGGCGATCGCCGATCGGGCGCAGCACCGCGGCCTGCTTGGCGATGCTGAACGCCTGGTCCTTCGTGCCCCCGACGCCCACCCCGATGATGACCGGCGGGCAGGTGAGGCCGCGCCTGCCGAACTCCGCGATGGCATCCACCAGGCCCTTCCTGACGCCGTTCAGGCCGTCTCCGTCGACCATCATGCGGAAGTCGCTCCCGAAGGCTCCACCTTTGTGAACGGCGATGAGCTCGATCCAGTCGGCGTCGGGTTCGAAGCGGTAGTCGATGTTGGGAGAAAACACTCCAAGGTTGTTGCCGGGGTTCCTGCGATTGACGGGATGGACGCGGTTCGAGCGCAGCGCGAGATCGCGCGTCACGCGCACCGTGGCCCGCCTGACGGCACGTTCGAGCGCAACGAATCCGCCCTCCATGCTGGCTTCGTTGCCCGCCACCACGAAGAAACGCAGGACCCCGACGTCCGCGCAAATGGGGCGCTGGTCTTCCTCGGCGACCATCGAGTTCTCCACGATCGCCTTCATGACGAACCGGGGGAGCTCTTTCGACTCCCTTTCCAGCGCCTTATTGAGCGCCGCCCGAACATCCGGCGGATGCGTCGTCGCGGCCAACCGATGCGCTTCGTATGCCGCTTCTTCCATCCAGGACTCTTTGATCGTGCTTCGCCCCGCTTTGCCGTGGCTGCGCAGTTTTACCGGCTGCATTGGTTCTCCGAACGATCCTTCCACCCTGAGTATCTTAGCGGGGGTGCACGCCGTGTACTGTGAAAGTTTTTTGCTCTCCTGTGAATGAAATTCAAGGCTGGCGGGAAGGCGGGGGCACTCGGCAGACCAACCGTCATCGCGGTACCGGGACG
>JACQGO010000328.1 GCA_016199485.1 Betaproteobacteria bacterium | reverse complement strand
TCTCGCGGCGGAATTATTCAAGGCCATGGCTGGTGTCAATCTCGTGCGTGTTCCTTACAAAGGGCTTGGACCCGCAATTAACGACCTGATCGCCGGCCGATTGCAGCTGATGTTCCCTAACGCCTCTGCGGTATTGCCGCATGTGAAGTCAGGTAGATTGAAGGGCTTGGCAGTTACGAGCCCGCAGCCCTCAGCGCTGGCTCCCGGTTTGCCGACAGTGGCGGCCTCGGGCTTGCCTGGGTATGAAGCGGCAGCGATCAATAGCATGTTTGCGCCGGCTCGCACTCCCCCGACAATCATTAAACGATTGAATCAGGAAATCGTGCGGGTGCTCAACCGGGCAGATGTGAAAGAGCGGTTTCTCAACGCTGGAGTGGAAACCGTCGGCAGCTCGCCGGAGCAGCTCGCCGCCAGAATGAAATCCGAAATGGCCACGCTGGGCAAGATGCTTGAGGATGCCCGCATCCGCGGAAAATAGAGGGCAGATGTCAAGCGGCGTGTATTGGGGGCGCGCTCAACTAACGCGATCAAGGCTCTCGCCGTTTTGCGGTGGGAGATCCCGCGCCGGTGGGAGCACGAAGGCTGGAAGGATCGCGGCTGCGTCCTTAAGCGGAGAACGTCATGGAGCAAGCGTGCTTTGATGTCATCGTTGTCGGTGGCGGCAATGCCGCCCTGTGCGCCGCGCTTTCGGCAGCGGAGGACGGCGCCCGGGTGCTGGCGCTTGAGCGCGCGCCCGAAGCACGGCGCGGCGGCAACAGCGCCTTCACCGCCGGCGGCTTCCGCATGGTTCACCATGGCATCGAGGACGTGAGGAAACTCGTGCCGGATCTGTCGGAAGAGGAAATCGCGCGCACCGATTTCGGCGAGTATACCGCGGAGCAGTATCTCGACGACCTCGGCCGCCTTACTCAGTATTACATCGATCCCGACCTGGCGGAAATCATCGTACGCCGCAGCACCGATACCGTGCGCTGGATCCGGGACAAGGGCGTACGCTTCGTGCCGAACTACGCGCGTTATGGTTTCAGGCAGAACGGCCGCTTCAAGTTCTTCGGCGGCGTTGTCGTTCATGCGAACGGAGGCGGGCGCGGACTGGTCGAGGCGGAATACAAGGCTGCCGAGAAGCATGGAATCGCTGTCCGCTACAATGCCCAGGCGACGGCGCTGCTGCGCGGCCGGTCCGGTGTCGAGGGCGTACGCCTGATCGCCGATGGCGTTGAGGAGGAAATCCACGCGCGTGCCGTAGTGCTTGCTTGCGGTGGCTTCGAAGCCAACCGGGAATGGCGTACGCGTTATCTCGGACCGGGCTGGGACCTCGCCAAAGTACGCGGCACGCGCTACAACACCGGCGACGGCATACGCATGGCGCTCGATGCCGGCGCGCAATCCTACGGCCAGTGGTCGGGCTGTCACGCGGTCGCATGGGAGCGTTACGCCCCGGATTTCGGCGAGCTCGATGCGCTCACGAGCCCGTACCGGCACAGCTATCCGTTCGGCATCATGGTTAACGCCGAGGGGAAGCGTTTCGTCGACGAGGGGGCCGACTTTCGCAACTACACCTATGCCAAGTATGGCCGCATCGTGCTCGAGCAGCCGGGGGGCTACGCCTGGCAGGTGTTTGACGCGCAAGTGAAACACGTCCTGCGCGAGGAGTACAAGCTGCGCGGCGCGACCAAGGTGCAGGCCGACACGCTGGAGGAACTCGTCGACCGCATGCAGGACGTGAACCCTGCGCAATTCCTTGCAACCGTGCGCGAGTATAACGCCGCCGTCCGGCGCGATGTGCCGTTCAACCCGATCATCAAGGACGGCCGTTGCACCCAGGGACTCGCCATACCCAAGTCAAATTGGGCCAATTCGATCGAGGTGCCGCCGTTCGAGGCCTACTCGGTCGGCTGCGGTATCACGTTCACCTTTGGAGGGGTCAAGATCGATACCACAACCCGCGTGCTCGATATGGCTGACGTACCGCTGCGGGGCCTGTATGCGGCCGGTGAGCTGGTTGGAGGGCTTTTCTACTTCAATTATCCCGGAAGCGCCGGCCTCATGGCGGGCTCCGTGTTTGGCCGGATCGCCGGTCGCGAAGCCGCCCGGTTCGCCTGCAGCGCGCTCGCCTGACCGGCGGCGCAGCCCGGCAAATGCTTCCCGCAGAGTCGACGAATCGAGACGATATTTTGAGACGCTCTGATTTCCCGAGTTGGAGCAGGATCTCCAAGTATTCTCTGGAGGATTTATGCCGATGCCTCCTGTTGTTATATGGATTTTTTCAGTGGCCACGATGGTTCTTGGCGCGGAGGCGGTCCGCGCTCAGAGTTATCCGAACAAACCCATTCGCATCGTCACCGCTGAGCCCGGAGGGGCCAACGATCTCGTGGCGCGTATCATCGCGCACGGGATTTCAGGTCCCTTGGGGCAGCAGGTGATCGTAGAGAACCGGGGGGGCGCGAGCGGGATTATTGCAGCGCAAACTGTGGCCAAAGCCCCGCCCGACGGCTACACCCTGCTCCTCTACGCGAGCCCTCTCTGGATAGTTCCGCTGATGCGAAGCAACATGCCCTATGAGCCGCTGAGCGATTTTTCACCGATCACATGGGCGGCGAGTGCTCCGAATATTCTGGTCGTGCATCCATCGCTGCCGGTGAAGTCCGTCAAGGAGCTCATCGCTCTGGCCAGGGCGAGGCCGGGAGAGCTCAATTTTGCCATCGGCGGATTTGGCGCTTCCCCGCATCTCGCAGCGGAATTATTCAAGGCGTTGACAGGCGTCAATATCGTGCGCATCAACTACCGAGGGGGCGGACCGGCAGTCAACGATTTGCTTGCCGGTCAAGTACAGTTGATGTTCGCTGCGGCTGGTTCGGTGGCGCCGCATATCAAGTCGGGTCGATTGAGGGCTTTGGCCGTGACCAGCGCGCAGCCGTCCGCGCTGTATCCGGGTTTGCCTACGGTGGCGGCCTCCGGTCTGCCGGGGTATGAATCGGCGTCGACATACGGGATATTCGCCCCGGCTGGAACTCCCGCGACGACCATCAATCTCCTCAACCTCGAGATCGTGCGGGCGCTTAACAGGGCAGATGTGAAGGAGCGGCTTTTCGGCTCGGGAATAGAAACCGTCGGTAGTCCGCCCGAGGAGCTCACCGCCAGGATGAAATCCGAAATGGCTCGATTGGGCAAGGTGATCAAGGACGCCGGTATCCGCACTGATTAACCAATCTTTGATGATCGCTCGATGCTGTACGGGCGGCCCCGTCTGTTGGCGGCAGCCGGTGATGAGTCCCGCCCGGGGTTGCATCCTGCCCGGAATATAGTGTTGAGACCGGGCGGCTTCTCACTTCGGGTCATGCAAGCAGCGCCGTCAGCTCTTCCGTCTCTTGCGCAGACAGCCGTTCGAGGTTCTCCAGCAGCTCGAGCGTGTGCCCGAGATGCGGCTCGAGCAATCGAACGCTCAGGCAATCGCGAACTTTCGCGCGGTGTTGCTTCGGGTCCAGCGGCTCGCCCCAGAAACCCGGTGGTCTGCCGCATGCCTGGCGATGTCTTGTCCCGTCGTTTAGGGTGACCTCCACTTCAACGCGCATGTTGCGGGTGTCGCGCGAGAGGGTCGGGTCGCGGACGACCGAAATCTTATCGAGGAGGTCGACCATATCGCGGCGAAAGCGGCGCTCGTCGGTAAACGATTCGATGCCGACTCTGCCGTCCAGCAGCGCCACTGCGGTGGTATATTGGAAGCTGAACTTTCCCTCCAGACCCGACCGCGGCCGCGGGCGGTCGGCGTCTTCTATCTCCGGCGTCAGGATGCGAACCTGAGCGATGCCCGCGGGATCGCCGACGTTTCCGCGCAATCTCAGCGCCGCGGTGATTGCGAAGTGCGTGGGATACTTGGACGGGTAGAACTTGATCGCCATCCCGGGATCCACGCACCGGTAAGGCTGGCCGAATTTGAGCAGTGCGCCGTAATCGAAGTGGGCAGGAAAAAAGGTCTCGACGTATCCTTGTGGCGCTTCAAGTATGCCCGGGTGAGCGGAAAAGCCGCGTTGGGCGAGCAACGTGGCTTCGAGGCCCGCTGCCGCTGCATTGCCGCAGTGCGTGCATTTCACCATCGAGCCGGTATTGGCGGGCAGGCCGCCGCAACGCGACGCGGCCATTCCGAGCGCATTGGCGAGCTGCGGCGGATCGAGGCGGAGCAGATGGGACGCGGTCACCGCCGATCCCAACGCGCCCACCACGCTAGGCGTGTGGAACGGCAGGGATCCGCGCGCATGACTGGAAGCCAGCAGGACGCGGCCCTGCATCTCAAAACCCTTGGCGCAAGCCGCAATGATTTCCCTGCCATTCGCCCCTCGGGCTTCAGCCAATGCCAGTGCAACGGGTACCGTTGGCGACACCGCGTGCGTCGGCGGGCTGGACATCGGCTCGAAATCGAGCACGTGCATAGAAACGGCGTTGGCATAAGCGGCGAATAGCGGCGAAGTCCTGAAGCCGAATCCCCACACGGAGGCGTGCGGGCCACCACCCATTTCTCGCACGTATTCCGCAACGAGGCCGGCGGGCGCTTCCCTGCTGCCGGCCAGTGCAACAGCAACGCCGTCGGCAATCAGACGTTTCACCGCTGCGACAGTGGCCTGATCGAGGGTGTTGAACGTGATCTTGCAAATCCTTGCCGACAGTTGCGCGGTAGGACTCATGCCTGCTTTCAGCGGTAAATTCAACCGACCTCCAGATTGTTGTTGTCTTATCCGCGGACAGCGCCCGCGCTTCCGGCGCCGAATCTTGGCTTCGTTACGCTCCCAGGTGCATCCGGGAGGCCTCGCACAGCCCCAACCCATGGCACGCTGTATCCGCCACTCCCGCGGCTGCGCTCGCATCACGAGGACCCATCGCCGTCGAGCTTCGGAGAGCTCGGCACAGATGCAGGGACTGAGCCGCTGTGTTCCGAGCGCCGTCAAGCAGCCGGTGCACGTGGTAGCTCTGCCTTTCCCTCCCCGCATGCATTACGTATTCTCGAAGACGGAATACTTTACCGCTTTGCCGAGGCCCCTCCGCATCGGCTCCAGCCACAACACCTGCTCTGGACTGATGTTTGGCCCGATGTTCGCATCCGGGCCAAACTTCTTTAGAACCCATGCAATGTGTGCTTCGTTATCCACCTCAAAAATAATCTTGTCGGCTCCGATTCTGTTTACCAGGTCGACAAGTCGTTGCGCAGCCTTGTCACGGTCTTGGGCGTCCAGCAGAAGCTGGATTTCGCCTCCCTCGATGACGATGCGGCTGACGCCAGCCTTGAGCAATTCCTCCAGCTCCCTGGCTGAGCCCTCGACTTCTAGCGGCACGCCAGGAAACTTCTTTCCCCATTCATAGATCACCTCTATCCCCAGACTCCGGAGCTTCGCGATCGCATCCAGCTTATCTTTTTTGGGAACATCCAGCATGCTGTACCCGACCTCGGCGGCATCGAATCCAATCTCCACGAGATAGGAGAAGTAGCGATCCAGCCGTTGCTGGCGCCACGCGAACTGGAAGAATATGCCTCCAGACATTACCCGCACACCGTTTTGCTTGTACAACGCGATCTTTTCCTTGATCAGGCTCTCGCGAAACAGTCTCGGAACAACGTTGCGGAATTTCACGTAGTCGACGAACTCGCCCGCGCTTTCCAGGAAGATGCGTTGCGCAGTAAGCCCCGTACCGGGGTCACGCACGAACGTCAGGCCGCGGTCTCTTGGTTTTGAGGCTCGTTCCGCGATCTCAATAAAATCGTATGCGTACTTGGTCATGAAACGTTCCTCTCGACGCGCCAAACGAGGGGGCGGAAGTTTCCAGTGCACGCGCAAGTTTCCTGCCGCAGCGACTTCGGCTGATTTGTGCCGTGATACTGCCAATACTCATTTTGCCAGCCCTAGTTCAGCTAACAGTCCTTGGAGCCGCAGGTGTTCGGTCTTCAGAAACTGCTCTGTATCCTTACTGCCTCCGGCGGCGATTTCCCAGTAGTTGGCTTCGAGATCGCGTTTCCATTCGGGGGTTTCCGCAAGTTTGGCGAAGATCGCTTCCCAGTAGGCAAGTTGCGGCTGTGCTACTCCTCGGGGCCCTATCGCAACGCGGAAGCTGGAAAACACCGAATCGATACCTTGCTCTTTCCAGGTCGGGACCCCGCTTAGAGTGCCCGGCAATCTTCGCGGTGAAGAGACGACAAGCGCCCGCATCTTACCGTCCTTTATCAGAGGCAAAATATTACCGATTGTGGTTGCCAGCATGTCCACGTGGCCGCCCAGCACGGCGAGCGTTGCGTCAGCGCCGCCTGAATAAATCACCGCTCGCATAGCCCGAATGTCGGCTCCACCCTCTTTCATGGCCAGGCTAATTGCCAGATGCGGGCCGTTGCCAAGACTGCTGCCGACAGCGACGCTCAGTGCACGTGGATTTCTTCTCAGCTCGTCGATCACGTCTTTCGCATTCCGCAACGACGAGCGGGAAGTCACCGCCAATACGATGTACTCGTTGAACAATTGCGCGAGCACCGTGAAATCAGCGTAGCCGAGCCTGCTCCTTCCCATAATGTTGGCGGTCAACAGGGGCACTGATGCAATAAACACGGAATAGCCGTCTGGCGGGCGCTGACTGAGGTAACTCATCGCGATGGTCTGGCCGCCTCCCGGCTTGTTCGCGATTACGACTGGTGCTTCCACGAGTCGCTGATCGTGCAGGATCTTCTGTATAAGTCTCGCGGTTCTGTCATGTGCACTGCCGGCACTCACCCCCACAATCAGTTCCACAGGCTTCTCTGGTTTCCAACCCGGCGCAGCGGAGAAACCCGGGGTGTGGACGAGGCCGAAGAAAAATCCTGCCGCGATGAGCCAGTACCGATGCCAACCGGGGCCGGCTAGCCATGCATTCACCATTTTATGTGGAGTCCCCGTGCCAAGAGCGTCGCTACGAATTTTGCTGGCAAGCTAGCAAAATCCGCGCTGCTTGTCCATGAGAAGCGGCTCGTGAAAAACTCGATGGGGTCTTGAGTCGTGAAACTGTACGCCGCGCTGAGCTTCCGAAGCTTTGCTCGAACCATACCTTTGACAACCACCCACAGCTGGGCTATAAGGCGGTGAGGGGTTTCGGCTGCGGTCTAACCCTCGTGGCTTCCAGCGCTGACGTGCTGTCGGTGCATCCATCGATGCCGGCCAAATCGCTCGGGCGATGCCGGAGCTACCCCCGGTCGCACAGTCCGGCTTTCTTCATATCAAGGGGGTAAAAACCCGCGCGGGGCGAATATGCGCAGCGAATTGGACTTCATCACTGTCGCCGAGGCGGCAAGGCTTATCGCAGCGCGCCAACTCTCACCGGTTGAACTCACGCGCGCGAAACTCGAGCAGATCGAGGCGATCGATCCGCAGGTCAATGCGTTCATCACGGTTACAGCTGATCTCGCGCTGCGGCAGGCGCAAACCGCTGAAGCCGAAATTGCAGGGGGGCGCTATCGCGGCCCGCTGCACGGCATTCCGTTCGCGCTCAAGGATATCTATGCGACCGCCGGTATCCTCACCTCGGCGCATTCGAAAGTATGCATCGATAACATACCGCGCGAAGACGCAGGGGTAACCGCTCGGCTCCGTACCGCGGGCGGCGTGCTGCTCGGGAAACTCGCCATGACCGAGTTTGCGCATGGCGCGCCGTCTTTCGATGCACCGTGGCCGCCCGCGCGCAATCCGTGGAACCCGGTGCACTACACTGGGGGCTCCAGCAGCGGCTCGGGTGCCGCAGTTGCCGCTGGGTTGGCGCTATGCGCGATGGGCTCCGATACCGGCGGCTCGGTGCGCACCCCCGCCGCTTTCTGCGGCACCGTCGGGCTCAAGCCGACCTACGGATTGGTGAGCCGCTACGGCGTGATTCCGAATTCGTACACCTTTGACCACTGCGGGCCGCTCACCTGGACTGTGGAAGACTGCGCGATCATGTTGCAGGCTGTCGCAGGCTACGACCCACATGATGGCGGCAGCGCGTCATGCCCGATTCCCGACTATCGCGCGGCACTCAAGCGCGATCTCCGTGGGCTGCGTGTCGGTGTCGTCCGCCATTTCTGGGAGGAAGATCTCAAGACGGGCGAGGAGATCGCGCAGGCGATGGAAGCGGCGCTCGACGTGCTGCGGCAACTGGGCGCGAGAGTCCGGGACGCTCGCATGCGGCCGCTGCAGGAGTATCTCGACGTCAAGATGACGATCGCCGAGACCGAGATATTCTGCGTGCACCGGAAGGAACTCATCGCGCGCCCGGGCGATTTCGGCATGCATTTCCTCGCGCAAACGCTGGCAGGATGTCTGTTCACCGCCTCAGATTACGTACAGGCGCAGCGCGAGCGCCGTCTGATGCTCGCGGAGATGGAGAAGCTCTACCAAGAATACGATGTGCTGGTAACGGCAAGCTCTGGCCCTGCGCCACGCTTCGATCGGGTTTCGATTCTCAAGGCTTGGGTCGGACCCAACATTTACACCGCCTTCAGCGTGGCTGGCGGGCCGTGCATGGCGATTTGCAACGGCTTTACCCGTGACGGACTCCCGCTTTCGATGCAAATCGCCGGGCGGCCTTTCGATGACGCAACCGTGCTCGGTGTTGCGCATGCATATGAACTGACAACACCGTGGCGTGCACGTCGTCCTGCTCTGGTTGCAGGTGCTCCGCGTGTTCCGGTCACGCCGCCGCCATGTTTCTCGGGTGTCGCGGTGGATGAGGCTACTCGAAAACTCGCGGAGGAGCACGCGCGCCGTGCCGGTCTGAAACTGAATGATGTACATCTGGCGCTGCTGTGCGAAGTGGCACCATACGCGTTCGCCATGGCGCAGCGTGTCCGGCGCGACCACGCTCGCGGTGACGAGCCTTGCAACGTGTTCCGTTTCCCGCAGGCCGCTTGATCGATGCAAGGAGGAGAGTATGGAGGCAAGATTCGTTCTGACGGTTGCCGCGGGTGCCACCGCCATGCTGATCTGTCTTACCGGCAATGCGGCTTCGCAAACGTATCCGACCAAGCCAGTCCGCCTGGTGCTGCCGGTGACACCGGGAGGCGGCACTGATGCGCTCGCCCGCATCATTGGACCCAGGCTGGCTGAAGGCTTGGGGCAGTCGATCGTGATCGACAACCGCGGGGGCGCCGGGGGCAACATCGCCATAGAGATCGTCGCCAAGGCGGTGCCGGACGGCTATACGCTGTACATGGGCGTGGGCGCCAGGCTCATGGTCAACCCGTTGACCTACAAGCTCGCCTTCGATCCGATCCGGGATTTCGCGCCGATCACGCAACTCGCGGCTGCGCAGTACATCCTGGTGGTTCACCCTTCGGTACCGGCAAAAGCTGTGAACGAATTGATCGCTCTCGCAAAGGCCAGGCCGGGCAGCCTCAATTATGCTTCCGTCGGCGTTGGCAGCGGGCCGTACCTCGCCGCTGAACTGTTCAAGAGCCGCACCGGCATAGATATCGTGCAGGTCCCGTACAAAGGCGGGGGGCCGGCTGCCACAGCTGTGGTGGGAGGTGAAGTCCAGATCCTTTTCGGTAGCATTGCTTCCACGTTACCGCACGTGAAAGCGAGTAAACTGCGGGCGCTCGCGGTAACGAGCAAGAACCGCTCCCACCTGATTCCCGAGCTGGCCACCATCGACGAAAGCGGCCTGCCTGGCTACAACTTCACGGTCTGGGACGGCGTGCTTGCGCCGACCGGCATACCGCGCACAACTGTTTCGCGGTTGCATAGCGAGATCACCAAGGTGTTGAAGATGCCCGACACGCGCGAGTTGTTCAGGAGGGTGGGCTACGAGGTGACGGGCACCACGCCCCGGGAGCTCGCGGACATCCTCCGTGCCGAATCTGCGATCTGGGCCAAAGTGATCAAGGGCGCCAATATTCGCGCCAACTAGCGCAAGATCATCGGCGCAAGCGCGGGTGTTTCGAGCGCCGCGAGTCGGCGTTACCCGGCGCCTGCGTGGGGGAAGTTTGCTTGACCACAAGCGGGCATTATTGAATGACCACTGATGCCATCGTCCGGACGGAGAACCGATGAACATACGTCAGTTGAGAGCGATCTGCGAGGTGGTCAAGCAGGGGATGAAAATATCCAGCGCGGCCGAGGCGCTGTGCAAGGCCCAGCCGGGCATCAGCCGGCAGATCAGGGAAATCGAGGGCGAGCTCGGGGTGCAGATCTTTCACAGGCTGAGAAACAGGATCTGCGGGTTGACCCCGGCCGGCGAGGAAGTGCTGCAGGTCGCCGAAAGGATACTGCTCGACGTCGAGAACCTGCGGGCGATCGGCAGGGAGCATTCGTCGCACGACACGGGGGAGCTGATCATTGCCACCACTCACACGCATGCGCGCTACTCGTTGCCGCCCGTGATCGAGCAGTTCGCCGGCGACTTTCCCGGTGTGAAGCTCACCTTGCGGCAAGTGAGCCCGATCCAGGCGTGCGAGCTTGTCGCCGGCGGCAGCGCGGATATCGCCATATGCACCGAAACGTCCCGGCAACTTGACGGTCTCGTCTCGCTGCCCGTTTACCGCATGGCTTGGGACGTGGTGGCTGCCGCCGACCATCCGATACTGCGGGAGCGTACGATCACGCTTGCGAAGATCGCCCGCTGGCCGATCATCACGCAGACATTCAGCGGCAAGCGCGTGATCACCGAGGCGCTGGCGAGGGCCGGTCGCGCCCCGCAGGTGCTGCTGAACGGTGCCGACGCCGACGTCAGCAAGGCCTATGTCGCGCGCGGGCTCGGTCTCGCCGTACTGGCGAAGGTGGCGTACGAGCCGGGCAGGGACCGGAAGCTGCGGTTGCTCAACGTGCAACACCTGTTCGAACCGAGCGTGCTCAATATGTCGATCCGCCGTCATCACTACCTTCGCGCTTACGCGATGTCATTCATTTCCCGCTATGCTCCTCATCTTTCGCTCGACGTCGTGAGGAAGGCCGTCGCCGGGGACAGGGTGGACCTCGCGCGGCTCAGGGAGAAGCTGCCGGTGCTCACCACCGCGGACTGATGCCCGGGATTTTGCTGTTTTCAGTAGAAGAAAAACGGATGGAGGCAGCAGAAATTATTTCTTGAGCGCATGGCGCGCGTCGAATAGCATCGTTGATCTGGAGGACTTATGCTGGTGCCACGACTTCTGATATGGGCGTTGTCGGCAGGCATGATGGCTCTCGGCGCCGGCGGGGTGACGGCGCAGAATTATCCGACCAAACCGATACGCATCGTCGCCGCCGGGCCCGGAGGTACCGGCGATTTCGTGGCGCGTCTGGTCGGGCAGGGGCTTACCGTCCGCCTGGGCCAGCAGGTGGTCGTGGAGAACCGGGCAGCCGGCGGCGGTATCATCGCGGCACAAACCGTGGCGCAGGCGGCGCCTGACGGTTACACCCTGCTTTCCTACGGCCCGACCATCTGGCTCCTGCCGTTCCTGCGGAGAAGCGTGCCTTATGATCCGGTGCGTGATTTTTCGCCGGTTACGTCATTGGTGACGGCGCCGAACCTTCTCGTGGTTCATCCCTCATTGCCGGCGAAGTCGGTCAAGGAGCTGATTGCCCTGGCTAAAGCCAGGCCGGGAGAGCTCAACTATGGTTCGGGGGCGACCGGCGCCACGCCTCACCTCGCGGCGGAATTGTTCAAGACGATGGCGGGCGTCGACATCGTGCGTATCAATTACAAGAGTACCGGACAGGCGCTCAACGATCTGATCGCCGGGCAGGTGCAGCTCATGTTTTCCTCCGCGGCCGCGGGATTGATGCATGTCAAGTCCGGGAGATTGAGGGCCCTGGCGGTGACTTCCGCGCAGCCCTCCGCGCTGTTTCCCGGGATGCCTACGGTCGCGGCGGCGGGCCTGCCGGGCTACGAATCGGCGTCGATATTCGCCGTGTTTGCCCCGGCGAAAACTCCCGCCGCGCTCATCCATCGGCTGAACCAGGAAATCGTGCGG
Organism: Betaproteobacteria bacterium; assembly: GCA_016199485.1. Lineage (GTDB taxonomy): Bacteria > Pseudomonadota > Gammaproteobacteria > Burkholderiales > SG8-41 > JACQGO01. The sequence continues at coordinate 4,678 of JACQGO010000328.1, read as the reverse complement.
GTGCTCAACGGCGCGGACGCGAGAGAAAAACTGCTCAACTCCGGGCTGGAGGCCGTCGGCAGCTCGCCGGAGGAGTTTGCCGCCACGATGAAATCCGAAATGGCGAGATGGGGCAAGGTGATCAAGGACGCCGGTATCCGCCCCGATTAGATGGTAAATAGGAAAGGGAACGACCATGACTGCGCTGAGCATGACGATGCTGTCGCCCACCCCGGTTTATCGCGACGAATCCGCCGCGGGTAGCAAGCTTGCGCCGCGGCCTTCCACGCTCGAAGGCAAGGTGCTGGGGCTCCTTCCCAACTGGCGTCCCTCGGCGGTGCACATCCTGGAAGCACTCGGTGCGTTGGTTGGAGAACGCTTTCGCCTCAAGAACATCGTCATGGAGCAGCGCGTGCTTCAGGTGCCGATCACCGAGGGAAAACTGATCGACAGCGTGCGCGAGAAGCTCGATGACCTCGCGCGGCGCGCCGATGTGGTGATCACCGCGAGCGGAGACTGAGGGTCGTGCACGACGTGGTGTAGCCACGTCACGACCGCCCTGGAACAACGCGGCATCCCGACGGTGATGGTGGCCACCGATACCTTCGCCGTGTTCGCGCGCCGCATGGCGGCCACGCAGGGATATCCCTGCATCGTCGTTGCCGATACGCCGAACCCCATCCGGCAGCTCGAGCCCAAGGTGCTGCGCGCGCGGGCCGAGGCGATGATCGCGACCGTGATCGACGGGCTCACGCTTCCCGCGGAAGAAATCGAACGCCGCCTCAGGGAAATCGCAACGCAGCAAATCCGCCCGCAGGGGATCGTGCGCTCTTCGGTACCGGTATGAGAGCCCCTGACACAATGAAACACGCAGTGCGCTGTCACGATTTTTGCTCAGGACGCGAAGCCCGACGCAGCCCATATCGCGAATATGGGCAGGCGCTATGATGGCGCGCACGAAAACCAGCAAAGCGTGGATGCGGCGCCACGTCTCGGACGTCTACGTCAAACGCGCGCGCGAGCAGGGCTACCGCTCGCGCGCGGCGTTCAAGCTGCTCGAGATCGCGAAGCGCGACCACCTGCTCAAGCCGGGCATGACAGTGATCGATCTCGGCACCGCGCCGGGCGGGTGGGCGCAGGTCACGGCGCGCATGGTGGGACCGCGTGGTGCGGTGGTGGCGGTGGACCTGGGAGACATCGCGCCGATTCCCGGCGTCGCCTTCGTGCGTGGCGACTTCCGCGACGAGCGGGTGCGGGGGGAGCTGGAACGCGCGCTCGCGGGACGGCGCGTCGACCTTGTATTGAGCGATATGTCCCCCAATCTAAGTGGTGTTGCGAGCGTCGACCAGGCGCGCGGTTGCGAGCTTGCCGGGCTGGCGCTCGAGTTCGCGGAAAAACACTTGAAACCACAGGGAAATTTTCTAGTCAAAGTATTTCAGGGCGCGGGCTTTGAAAGCTTCCTGAAGGTGATGCGCGCGAGGTTTCGGCAGGTCGTGACCCGTAAACCCGTGGCGTCGCGCGCGCAGAGCAGCGAAATCTACTTGCTCGGCAAAGGGCTTGCCCGCGGCGCGGGAGCGCGTAGCTGACATCACATGCCCGTTAAGCTTAGAATTGGTTTTGTGGCAATAAGGGCTCCTGACATCATGAGTTAGGGGTTCTAAACACGGTGGGAGGCAAGGAGCGGCGTTGAATAATCTGGTAAAAAATGTGGCGATCTGGCTGGTGATCGCGCTCGTCTTGATGACTGTTTTCAACCAGTTCAGCACGCGGCAGAGCGTGCAGAAGGCGATGGAGTACTCCCAGTTCATCGACGAGGTGAAGCAGGGGCGGATCGCCAAGGTAACGATCGAAGGCCGCGTGCTGAAGGGCGTCAAGACCAACGGTGAGCGTTTCACCACGTACTCGCCCTCCGACCCGTGGCTGGTGTCGGACCTGCTCAAGAACGGCGTGATCATCGAGGCGAAGCCCGAAGAGGAGCCCTCGCTGCTGATGAACATCTTCGTCTCCTGGTTCCCGATGCTGCTGCTGATCGGGGTGTGGATTTTCTTCATGCGCCAGATGCAGGGCGGGGGACGCGGCGGCGCGTTCTCTTTCGGCAAGAGCCGCGCGCGCATGCTCGACGAATCGAGTAACACCGTGACTTTCGCGGATGTCGCCGGCTGCGAGGAGGCGAAGGAGGAGGTCGCGGAGCTGATCGAGTTCCTGCGCGATCCGGGCAAGTTCCAGAAGCTCGGCGGGCGCATACCGCGCGGGGTGCTGATGGTGGGTAACCCCGGCACCGGCAAGACGCTGCTCGCGAGGGCGATTGCAGGCGAGGCAAAGGTGCCGTTTTTCTCGATCTCGGGTTCCGACTTTGTCGAGATGTTCGTGGGCGTGGGCGCGGCACGCGTGCGCGACATGTTCGACCAGGCGAAGAAGCACTCCCCGTGCATCGTGTTCATCGATGAAATCGACGCGGTCGGGCGCCAGCGCGGCGCGGGGCTGGGCGGGGGCAACGACGAGCGTGAGCAGACGCTCAACCAGTTGCTGGTCGAGATGGACGGTTTCGAGAGCAATTCCGGGGTGATCGTGATCGCGGCGACCAACCGCCCCGACGTGCTTGACCCGGCGCTGCTCAGGCCCGGGCGCTTCGACCGGCAGGTGGTGGTGCCGTTGCCCGACATCCGCGGGCGCGAGCAGATACTGCTGGTGCACATGAGAAAGGTGCCGGCCGCACCCGACGTCAAGGTCGAGATCCTGGCGCGCGGCACACCCGGGTTCTCGGGCGCCGACCTCGCCAACCTGGTGAACGAGGCGGCGCTGTTTGCGGCGCGGGAAAACAAGCGGCTGGTCGATATGGAGGACTTCGAGCGCGCCAAGGACAAGATCATCATGGGCGCGGAGCGCCGCTCCATCGTGATGCCCGAGCACGAGCGCAGGAACACCGCCTACCACGAGGCGGGCCACGCGTTGGTGGCGAAGCTGCTGCCCAAGACCGATCCGGTGCACAAGGTCACCATCATTCCGCGGGGACGCGCGCTGGGCGTGACCATGCAGCTGCCCGAACAGGACCGCTACAGCATGGACCGCGAGCAGATCCTGCAGGGCATCGCGGTGTTGTTCGGCGGGCGCGTTGCCGAGGAGATCTTCATGGGGCAGATGACCACCGGCGCCTCGAACGACTTCGAGCGCGCGACCGAGATCGCACGCAACATGGTGACGCGCTGGGGCATGAGCGAGACGATGGGCCCGATGGTCTACGGCGAGAACGAGGGCGAAGTGTTCCTCGGCCGCTCGATCACCACGCACAAGAACGTCTCGGAAGCGACGATGCAGAAAGTGGACGCGGAGATCCGTCGTATCGTCGACCAGCAGTACGCGCTCGCGCGGGGGCTGATCGAGGAGAACCGCGACAAGGTCGAGACGATGGCGAAGTTGCTGCTCGAGTGGGAAACGCTCGACTCCGAGCAGATCGACGACATCATGGCAGGCCGCCCGCCGCGCCCCCCGAAGCCGGTGCAGGCGCCGGCGCCGTCGAAAGACAGCCCTTCCACTCCCGCGGCGACGACCGCGCCGGCGCAGGAAGTCTGAAAACAGTGAAGGGTGAAGGGTGAAGGGTAGAACCGACGGGTCTGCTCGCGCCTTTCACCCTTCACCTTCATCCGATGCCGTTCCTCCAGTGCGGCTCATTCCGGTTGAGCCTTGACCGCCCGCTCATCATGGGCGTGGTCAACGTCACGCCCGACTCGTTCTCCGACGGCGGGCGGTTTGTGACGGGCGGGCAGGCGGTGGCGCACGCGCGGCGCCTGGTTGACGAGGGCGCGGACATCCTGGACATCGGCGGTGAATCGACGCGCCCCGGCTCGGTTCCGGTCGCGCTCGACGAGGAGCGGCGGCGAGTGCTGCCGGTGATCGAGGCGCTCGCGGGCTGCGGCGTGCCGGTGTCGGTCGACACCCGGAAGCCTGATCTCATGCGCGAGGCGCTCGCTGCCGGCGCGGCGATGATCAACGACGTCAACGCGCTTGCGGCTCCCGGCGCGCTCGAAGCGGTCGCGGCTTCCGACGCGGCGGCATGTCTCATGCATAAACGGGGCGACCCCCGGACGATGCAGGACGACCCGCGCTACGAGGACGTGGTGGGGGAGGTCAGGGAGTTCCTGCTGCAGCGCGTAGCGGCGGTGGAAGCGACGGGCATCGCGCGCAGCCGCATCGCGATCGATCCGGGGTTCGGCTTCGGCAAGACGCACCAGCACAATGTCGCGTTGTTGCGCGCGCTGGGCGAGTTCTCCAGGCTTGGCGTGGCGCTCGCGGTCGGTCTTTCGCGCAAGTCGATGCTCGGCAGGATTACCGGGCGCGAGGTCGGGGAGCGCATCCACGCGAGCGTCGCTGCTGCGCTGGTCGCCGTCGCGAAGGGGGCCAACATCGTGCGCGTGCATGATGTCACCGCGACGCGCGATGCACTCGCGGTCTGGAGGGCGGCAAACCCATGAAACGCAACCGCAGATGAACGCCGATACACGCCGATATTTTTTGTATAGAATCTGCGTTCATCAGCGTTTATCGGCGGTTTCGAAGGTTTTGTCCTGATGGGCAGGAAGTATTTCGGCACCGACGGCGTGCGCGGCAAGGTGGGTGAAGCGCCGATCACGCCCGACTTCGTGATGCGGCTCGGCTACGCCGCCGGCAAGGTGCTCGCCGCGGGCCGCAGGAGCGGGCACCC
>JACQGO010000338.1 GCA_016199485.1 Betaproteobacteria bacterium | reverse complement strand
CGGAGGCGAGCCGGGCGCGGTTCGACGCGCTGGTGCCCCAGGTCATCGAGATCGCCGCGAAGTTCGCAAATCCCGACGCGACGCTGGAGCGCTTTCTGCAACTGCTGGAAGCCATCAGCCGGCGCGCCGCCTACCTTGCGCTTCTCAACGAATATCCCCACGCGATCGAGAACATCGCTGCGCTCGCCAACGCGAGCAGCTGGGCGGCGGAGTACCTCACCCGGCACCCGATCCTGCTCGATGAGCTCATCGACACCCGCGTGCTCTACGCCGCGCCGGACTGGCCGCAACTCAAGACCGCGCTCGAGTTGCAGCTGCGCGATGCCGCGGGCGACACCGAGCGCGAGATGGACATCCTGCGCCACTTCCGCCACGCGCAGACGTTCCGCCTGGTGGCGCAGGACATCGCCGGGCTGGTGCCGATCGAGACCCTGGCCGATCATCTGAGCGACCTCGCGGACCTCGTGCTCGGCGAGACCATACGCCTGTGCTGGGAGGGGTTGCGCAACAGGCACCGCGCGGAGCCCGCGTTCGCGGTCATTGGTTACGGCAAGCTCGGAGGCAAGGAGCTCGGCTACGCCTCCGATCTCGACATCATTTTTCTTTACGACGACGGCGCCCCGGAAGCGCAGGAAACCTACGCCAGGCTCGCGCAGCGCATCAACCGCTGGCTCACCAGCCTCACTCCGGCGGGCGTGCTCTACGAGACCGACCTGCGCCTGCGCCCGGACGGCAGCGGCGGCATGCTGGTGAGCCCGATCGAGGCGTTCGAGGACTACCAGCGGGGGCACGCGTGGGTATGGGAACACCAGGCGTTGACGCGCGGGCGCTTCTGCGCCGGCGACCCGCGGGTAGGAGAGAAGTTCGAGCGCATCCGTGTGGCGGTGCTCCGCGAGCAGCGCGATCTCGACGGGCTGCGACGGGAAATCATCGCGATGCGCAGGAAAATGCTCGATGCGCATCCGAACCGCAGCGCTCTGTTCGACATCAAGCACGATCGCGGTGGCATCGTCGACGTGGAGTTCATCGTGCAGTTCCTGGTGCTCGGCCATTCCCGCTCGCATCCGGAACTCACGCGCAACGCAGGCAACCTTGCGCTGCTCAAGCTCTCGGGGGAGCTGGGACTCATCCCCCGGGATCTCGCGCAGCAGGTGCACGCGGCGTACCGCGAGTTCCGCCAGCGCCAGCACCGGTTGCGCCTGAACGGCGAGAAATACGCGCGCGTCGAGCCGCACAAAGTGCGGCACCACGTCGCAGCGGTGCTCAAACTGTGGCAAACCGTATTGGGCGAGGGGGATGAGGTGAAGGGGGAAGGGTGAAGGGTGCGCGGCGCGGCGATGCGCGCGCCCGCAGTTTACCCCTCACACCTTGGCCGCCGCCGCTCACCGCTTCTAAATATCGAAGTAGAGATAGAACTCCCAGGGATGCGGACGCAGCCTGATCGCATCGACCTCGCGCTTTCCGAACGGATGTCCTGCAGCGTGTCGTGGGGCGGCACCGGGAAATAGCCCTCCTTGTAACGCGGCTTGTAGCCGAGGTTGCCGCCGCACGGGCGGCGGCGCGCAAGGGGCGAGCAGTGAGCAAGACCGGCTGCGACGAGCCGGGCGGGGCGAAGCTCCGGCTACCCGGGCGATGGCTTGCCGATCAGCCGGTAGGCGACCATGTCTCCCTTGCCCTTGATATGCAACGTGAGGGGCCCCTCGAACTCGTAGCGTTCGCGCAGCCGCCGGTACGTCGCCGCATCGCACAGGATCGTGTCGGCGGCGGCCTCCGCAGTGACCCGGTTCGCGATGTTGACGGTGTCGCCCCACAGGTCGTAGATGAACTTCTTGGTGCCGATCACGCCCGCCACCACCGGGCCGCTGCCGATACCGATGTGGATCTGCAGCTTCTGGGCATGCACCCCGGAGCGGGAAGCCATGTAGTCGCGCATCTCCAGCGCGAGACTTGCGATCGCGTCGCTGTAGTCGCGGTGGTCCTCGTTGAGCCCGCCGGCGACCATGTAGGCGTCGCCGATGGTCTTGATCTTTTCCAGCCCGTACTTCTCCGCGAGCACGTCGAAGTGCGAGAACACCTCGTTGAGCAGGCTCACGAGGTACCTGGGCGGCATCGCCTCGGAGAGCCGCGTGAAGTTGATGATGTCGGCGAACATTACCGTCACATCGGAGAAGCCGTCGGCGATGGTGCTCTGGTCATCCTTGAGCCGCCGCGCGATCGGCTGCGGCAGGATGTTGAGCAGCAGCCGCTCCGATTTTTCCTGCTCGATCTGCAGCAGGCGGTGCTGCTCGGCGAGACGGCGTTCGAGCCGCTCGCGCAGGCGCACGAAGTAGCTCATCAGCAGGTAGATGATCGCGGACATCGTCGCGAAGTTGAGCGCGAAAAACACCGCGACCGAGTGCGCCGGCAGGCCGACGTCCTCACCGTAGCCGATGTAGTAGTCGAAGAACCCCGAAACCGCGGTCATCACCACGTAGGCGAAGAACCACGGCATCGACTCGCGCCAGCCCTGGAAGATCATCACGCCGAGCGGAGCGAGCAGCGCCCACAGCATCACCCCGCTCGAGGTGACGTAGCTGCCGATGCTCCACTGCATGATGAACGGCACGAACAGGAACAGCGTTACCTGCGAAAAACGGAACAGCTCGAAATTGCCTTTCCACAGGTAGACGCCGAGCGTTGCAGCCGACACCAGCATGTAGCCCACCGGAATGGTGGCGGGGAAGCGGATGCCCATCGCCCAGTAGATCATCAGCCACACCATCGCGCCGAATCCCATCAGCCCGCTCGCGAAAATCAGCAGGGACTTGTTGAGCCGCTGCTCGTCGGTGTCCGTCTCGCTGAACGCGCGGCGCGCCAGCGTGGCCAGCAGCGACCTCATTCGGCTTGGCATCGGCTCTCCGGGGATGGGGAGATATTGTCGGTGCGACAATATGTGTTCGGTTGAACACGGTTATTCTATCCCAGTGTCCACGCAAAAGGCCACAAATAACGCCCGCGCGGGAGATCCGCGGCGGGCTTCCGGCGACGCGCAGGCGCGACGTCCGTCGCGCGGCGCCCCGGGGCGCGGCACGCGCTTTCGCTTCAATATGCGGCACGAATTACGCTAAAATTGGTGCTTTGCCCGATGGAGTTCTTACATGTCGATGGCCGACCGCGATGGGCACATCTGGTATGATGGCAAGCTCGTGCCCTGGCGCAACGCAACCACTCACGTTCTGACCCATACGCTGCACTACGGCATGGGGGTATTCGAGGGCGTGCGCGCCTACCGGACCGCGAACGGCACCGCGATTTTCCGCCTGCGCGAGCACACCGACCGCCTGTTCCGTTCCGCGCACATCAACGGCATGAACCTTCCGTACGACAAGGCGACGCTCATCGAAGCCCAGAGGGAGGTGGTGCGCGCCAACAAGCTCGAGGCGTGCTATATCCGCCCGATCGCGTTCTACGGCTCGGAGGCGATGGGCATTTCCGCGAAGAACGTGTCGGTGCACGTGGCGATCGCGGCATGGGCGTGGGGCGCGTACCTCGGGCCCGAGGCGCTTGAGCGCGGTATCCGCGTCAAGACCTCGTCCTATGCGCGCCATCATGTCAACGTCACGATGTGCCGCGCGAAGTCGGTGGGCACCTACATGAACTCGATTCTTGCCCACCAGGAGGCGGCGCATGACGGCTACGACGAGGCACTGTTGCTCGACGTCGACGGCTTCGTCGCCGAAGGTTCGGGGGAGAACATCTTTGTCGTCAGGAACGGCGCGCTCTACGAGCCGGAGCTCACCTCCGCGCTCGAGGGCATCACGCGCGACGCCGTGATCCGCCTCGCGCAGGACCTCGGCATCCCGGTGATCGCCAAGCGCATCACGCGCGACGAGGTCTACTGCGCCGACGAGGCGTTCTTTACCGGCACCGCGGCGGAGGTCACCCCGATCCGCGAGCTCGACAACCGCGTGATCGGCGAGGGCAGGCGCGGGCCGGTCACCGAGAAACTGCAGAAAATGTTCTTCGACTGCGTGACCGGCAAGTCCGACAAGCACCGCGAATGGCTGACGCCGGTTGCTGGATGACGACCATGAACCAGGAGAAAACCACCGACAACGTGCGCCGCATCGAGGTTACGGCGGACGATCTGCCGTTGCACTGCCCGACCCCGGAGATGGCGTTGTGGAACGCGCATCCGCGGGTGTTCCTGCCGATCGAGGACACCGGCGAGGCGCTGTGCCCGTACTGCGGCACGACGTTCACGCTGAAAGGCGGCGCCAAGCCGGGGCATTAAGAAGATGAAGGCTGAAGGCGGAGCCGGGCGTGTCCTCGGCGACCCGGTTCGCTGATTCATCCTTCCTCCTTCCGCCTTCATCCTTATGAAGATCCTCATCGTCGCCCCTTCCTGGGTCGGCGACACCGTGCTCGCCCAGCCGCTGTTCAAGCTCCTGCACGCGAGGCATGCCGCGCTCGTGCTCGACGCACTCGCGCTGCCATGGACGCAGCCGCTGCTCACGCGCATGCCGGAAGTGCGCCGCGTCATCCCCGCTCCGTTCGCCCACGGCGAGCTGAAGCTCGGCGCGCGCCGCGCGCTCGGCGCGCAGCTGCGCGCCGAATCGTACGACCAGGCGATCGTGCTGCCCAACTCCTTCAAGTCGGCGCTGGTGCCGTTCTTCGCCGGCATTCGGCTGCGCACCGGCTACCGGGGGGAGCTGCGCTGGGGGCTCCTGAACGACGTGCGGGTGCTGGACGGGCGTGGAACGCCGACGATGGCCGAGCGCTTCGCGGCGCTCGGCGAGCCGCGCGGGGCACCGCGCGCGCGTCCGCTGCCCGCGCCGGAGCTGCGCAGCGATAAGGACCGCCGCCACGCCACGTTGCAGCGCCTGGGGCTCACGCCGCAGCCGCTGGTTGCCGTCCTGTGTCCCGGCGCGGAATACGGGCCGGCCAAACGCTGGCCCGCGCGGCATTTCGCCGCCCTCGCCCGGCGCCTGGCGGGCGTGGGCTACCAGGTGTGGCTGATCGGTTCGTCCAGGGACGCCGCGCTGGGCGACGAGATCCGGACGCTCAGCGCGGAAGCCTGCGTCAACCTGTGCGGCAAGACCGGGCTCGACGAGGCGATCGAGCTGATCGCCACGAGCGCGTTCGCGGTAAGCAACGACTCCGGCCTGATGCACGTCGCCGCGGCGCTCGGGCGGCCGCTCGTCGCACTCTACGGCTCGAGCAGCCCGGCGTTCACGCCGCCGCTCTCCGGTCGCGCCCGCATCCTGAAACTCGACCTGCCGTGCAGCCCGTGCTTCGAGCGCGTCTGCCCGCTCGGGCATTTCGCCTGCATGATGGAGCTCACCCCCGAGCGGGTATTCAACGCGCTAGCAGCCTGTCGGACTTCGCGGTCCGACGGGCTGCTAAAAGCAAAACCGCCTGAGGATTTGGAATGAAGCTGAATCAAATGACTACAGGCGGTTTTGCCTAAGGAGTTTGTCGGCTTAAAGTCCGACAAACTCCTGGAGTCTGATAAAATCGCGGCACCGTGAACAGACCGCTGTTCCCCACCCCGCAGGACGCGGAGGCCGCGTTCTACGAGGCGCTCGAAAAGGCCGATCTCGACGCGATGATGGCGGTGTGGGCCGACGACGACGACATCTATTGCGTCCATCCACAGGGGCCGCGAGTCACCGGGGTCGCGCAGGTGCGCGAATCGTGGCGCCGGATCTTCGGAAGCGGCGCGACGCTGCGGTTCGAGGTGCGCGAGCAGCAGTACGTGCAGGGGATGATGCTCTCGGTGCACAGCGTCTACGAGCACATCACGGTCGCGGGCGAGACGCGCCAGCGCGGTCCCGTCATCGCCACCAACATCTATCTGCGCACCGACCGTGGCTGGCGCATGGTCGCGCATCACGCCTCGCCGGCCCCGGCGGCCGATCCGCAGGTAAGACGCGCCCCCAAGACGCTGCACTGACATGACCACGCAACATGCAAATTCGGTTTCTTGGACTTTTTGACGAAGAGGAAAGCACGATGAGCGGGACTGATTTCGGAAAACCGGATGTGATCGTGGTGGGCGCGGGCAACGCCGCCGCGTGCGCGGCGCTTGCGGCGCGGGAAAGCGGCGCGAGCGTGATCATGCTGGAGGCCGCGCCCGTCGAGGACTGCGGGGGCAACAGCCGCTACACCGCCGGCGCGATGCGCTTCGTGTTCAAGGGCGTGAATGACCTGGCGCAGGTCATGCCCGATCTCACCGAGGACGAAAGGAAGAGCGTCGATTTCGGCACCTACACCGAGGACCAGTACTTCGACGACATGGGACGCATCACGCAGTATCGCACCGACCCCGACCTGTGCGAGATCCTCGTCAGGAGCAGTTTCGAGACGCTGGTGTGGATGCGGCAGAAAGGCGTCAAGTTCCAGCCGAGCTACGGGCGCCAGGCGTTCAAGGTCGAAGGCAAGTTCAAGTTCTGGGGCGGTCTCGCGCTCGAAGCGTGGGGCGGCGGTCCCGGGTTGGTGGACAACGAGCACAAGGCGTGTGCGCGCGACGGCATCCCGATCTTCTACGAAACGCCCGCGCTCGCGCTGCTCGCCGGCGACCGCGGCGTCGCAGGCGTGCGCGCCAGGCACCAGGGCAAGACGGTGGAGATCCGCTCCAAGGCAGTGATCCTGGCGTGCGGCGGATTTGAATCGAACGCCGAGATGCGCGCGCGCTATCTCGGCCCGAGCTGGGACCTCGCCAAGGTGCGCGGCACCCGCTACAACACCGGCCAGGGCATCAGGATGGCGCTCGAGCTCGACGCGCTGCCCTACGGCCACTGGTCGGGCTGCCATGCGGTGGGCTGGGATTTGAACGCCCCGCCGTTCGGCGATCTCGCCGTGGGCGACAATTTCCAGAAGCACAGCTACCCGCTCGGCATCATGGTGAACGCGCGCGGCGAGCGCTTCGTCGACGAAGGCGCGGACTTCCGCAACTACACCTACGCCAAGTACGGCGCGGTGATCCTCGCGCAGCCCGGCATGTTCGCATGGCAGATCTTCGACCAGAAGGTCATCCACATGCTGCGCGACGAGTACCGCATCAAGCAGGTGACCAAGGCCAAGGCCGACACGCTCAAGGAGCTGGTCTCCAGGCTCGAGGGCGTGGACGCGAAACGCTGCCTGCAGACGATAGAAGAGTACAACCGTTCGATCCGCACCGACATCGCGTTCAATCCCACGATCAAGGATGGCCGCTGCACCGCGGGGCTCGCGGTGCCGAAGTCGAACTGGGCGAACCCGCTGGATACGCCGCCGTTCGAGGCATACGCGGTGACCTGCGGCGTCACGTTCACCTTCGGCGGGGTGAAGATCAGCGCCGCCGGAGAAATCGAGGATACCGCCGGCAAGCCGATTCCGGGGTTGTATGCCGCGGGCGAGATGGTGGGCGGGCTGTTCTTCCACAATTACCCGGGCGGCACCGGGCTCACTTCCGGCGCGGTGTTCGGCAAGCTCGCAGGCGCGAGCGCGGGGGGCCGCGTCAAGGGCTGAGTACACGAATCGCAACGCGCGCGCGGCTGCCGGCCGCGGCCTCGGAAATGGGTGCCGGATGAGCGACTCCGTCGCCAGATTCTCGCCGCCAACGCGAGACAGCTCTACGGCTTCGCCTGACGCGGACGAGGCGGCGCGGGTCCCCTACCGCGCGCCGGTCTGGTTGCCGGGCGGCCACGCGCAGACCCTATACGCTGCGCTCCTCGCGCCGTGCCCGCGGCTGCGCTTCACGCGCAGCCGCTGGGAGACACCCGATGGAGACTTCGTCGACCTCGACTGGGTGAAACAGGATTCGGGATTCGGGATTCAGGATCCGGAACTCGAAACCCGGGACCCGGAACTCGAAACCTGGAACTCGGAACTTGAAACACAAGCGCCCCTGGTCGTGTTGTTCCACGGGCTCGAAGGCGGCTCGCGCAGTCACTACGCGTGTGCGCTCATGGCGGCGCTCGCAGCGCGCGGCTGGCGCGGGGTGGTGCCGCACTTCCGCGGATGCAGCGGAGAGGTGAACCGCCTGCCGCGCGCCTACCACTCGGGCGACAGCGCGGAAATCGACTGGATCGTGCGCCGCCTGAAGGATCGTTACCCCGCCACCCCGGTCTACGCGGTCGGCGTGTCGCTCGGCGGCAACGCGCTGCTCAAGTGGCTCGGCGAGAGCGGCGCCTCCGCACGGGGGGTGGTGGATCGAGCCGTATCGGTGTCGGCGCCGCTTGATCTGATGATCGCGGGCGACGCATTGGGCCGGGGATTCAATCTGGTCTATGCACGGTATTTCCTGCGCACGATGAAGAAGAAGAGCCTCATGAAGCTCGACCGTTTCCCGGG